>CAYFQV010000012.1:25680-40128 GCA_964345195.1 uncultured Spirochaetaceae bacterium | reverse complement strand
TGCCGTACCGGACGGTGCGAGAGCGGAGGCCGAGCCGCGAACTATTGGGTTCTACGAGGAGCAGTCGCGCTTAACGGCGGTGCGGCTCGGCATTCCGGTCGCCGAGGCGCGGAGCCGAATTCAGAGGCTTGTATACGATGGCCTCTTGCGTTCTCTCGAGCGCGTTGCGCCGGTGCCGGGATTGGTGGAGCTTCTAAACGAGCTCTACGAAGCGGGCGTGCCCATGGGCTTGCTCAGCGACTTTCCGGTCGGCCGCAAACCCGAGCTCCTCGGCCTTCCGGATGTGTGGCGTTGTCGCCTGTGCTCGGAAGAGATCGGTGCGCTCAAACCGCATAACGAGCCCTTCCGCGCGCTTGCCGAATGTCTTGAAGTGCAAGCCCAGCACGTGTTGTTCGTCGGGAACAGTTTCAACAGCGACATTTTGGGGGCCAAGAACGCCGGCATGATGGCGGCGCACTTCGTGCCGCAATCTTCGCGTACTGCGCGGCGGAGGAACCGGGCGTACGCCCGTAAGGCGGAGAGGACGGGGAATATGAGTCCGGCCGCAGATATCACGTTCTCGGACTACCGCGAGTTGGCTGAATGGCTCCAGATGCGACCGGATCCCACCCGATAGTTCAAGAATTGTGCCCGTCGAGTGTGCACAACCGAGCATGTCGTGTATAATCCAACATGAAAACGTGAACTGGGAGAGGGAACGTTTATGGTATTCACGGCTGGGAACGTCATCGTCCTGCTGGTCGTGCTTGTCGTCCTCGCGTTGTATCGTCAATTAGACAAAAACAACCGGTCTCTGGAAAAGGTGAAGCGCTACTCCGAGAAGGTGCGCGCGGATCTCGATACCATCGTTGAGGAGAAGATGACGAGCATCAACGATATGGGCATTGAGCTCGAGGTGCATCAGAAGGCGGCTCGCGAGGTGCTTAACCGTATTCAGAGTCTTGAGGATGGACTGAACGAGCGGGCGGGACAGATAGAGAATATTGGCAATCGCATTGGCGATTACGACTCGGCGCTCAACGAGCTCATGACCATGACTGAGCGCGCGCAGGAGAACATGAATCGCCTGCGAGAGGAGTCGGAATATGTAGACGGTGTTGGAAAGAAGGTGAACGCGCTGCGCGAGCAGTTGGATTCGCTGGAGAAACGCATTCCGACACTTGTCGAGGATTTCGAGAAGCGCAACACGGCGTCTCTTCAGGATGTCGAGGCCAGTGTCACGGCGGCGGGCGACGAGCGGGTAAAGGCGCTGGTGGAAGAGGTGAACGCCGCCGACGAGCGTACCGCCTCGCTGGAGCAGCGGGTTTCCGAAAGTGAGACGGAGGCGCAGAGCTTAGGTGAAGAGGCGCAGCGAGCCGTGCGGGCGCTTCACCGTGAAGTCATGGACGAGCTGTCCGGCGAGAAAGAAAGCTTCGAAGCCACGCTCGAGCAGTACCGTGAGCGCTTTGCCTCGGTGGAACAGGACTACGCCTCTCGCCTCGAGGAGCTGGCTCAAAAGGGCGCCACCATGGAGACGGAGGCGCTCGACGCCTTGCAGGAGGAGATCAACTCCCGCATGTCGGCGGTCCGAACGGATCTCGAGCAGCGTAGCCGGAACGTATCCCAGGAAGTACAGGACCGCGCAGCGGCCTTGTCGAAGGATATCGATTCACGGATTTCCGCGCTCACCGATGACCTCAGTGTTCGTGCCTCAAAATTGTCTCAGGATCTGCAGAGCACGGAAGAGCAAGCTCGCGGGCAGCTCGATCAAGTAAAGTCTCTAACTGAGGAACAGCGGAGCGCCCTATCTACAGTTCGGAACGACCTCGATGAAGCCACCAAGTCCCTGAACACACAGCTCAGCAATTTCCAAGACAGGGTAGCCCGAGAAATGGATGCGACCGCGGAGGAGCTCGAGCAAAAGGTCGTGGGCCAGACGACGACCCGCCTCGAAGAATACGAGCAGAGCATTTCCTACCGGATCGATAAGCTGGAGTCGGTCAACCAGGAGATCGAGCAGCTCGAGGACGCCATGCGGGAGGCCATGGATCAGTCCATGCAAAAAGTCCGTGCCGACTTCAACGCTTTCGGTGCGGAGCTGTACCAGCAGCGCAAAAACGATCGTGAAGAAGCCACACAGGTCATGGAGGCGATCCGTAGCGAAATGCAGGCGCTCGAAAAGGGTTTGGATGACCTGAAGGCGCGCGCCTACGACAGCGTCTCGGAGAAGCTCAAGGTCTTCGAAGACGAGTTTTTCGCCGATCTCCGGGAGCGCAGCCACGCCATGGATGACCGTCTATCACAGTGGCAAGCTGACGTCCAACAAAACCTCGACAGCTTGGCAAAGGAAGAGCGCGAGGAGCGAGAACGCCTCTACGGTGAAGCCCAGGAGGAGCTGAAGCAGAAGCTGAGCGAGATTCAGGACCGGTTCTACTCCCAGTTTCGGCGCTTTGAAGAACAAGTCGGTGACTTCCAGGGTGGTATCCAAAGCCGAATCAGTGAAACCGAGCAGAGTCTGGACAACGTTCAGCAGGAACTGAGCGACCGCATACAAGAGCTCCGCAATGAGGCAGAGATGAGCTTCCAGCAGGAGTTCGAAAAGCACAGTGAGCAGGTAAACGTAAAGATTCGTGAGTTCGAGGGCGGAGTTCAGGCATCCATGGAGGATTTGACGAAACGGATGAACGACGGCATGTCGGATCTGTCCAGTCGTTTGGAATCGCAGAGCTCAGACATTGCCATGTGGAAGGCGCGGCAGGAAAAGGAGCTTGCGGATGCGCAGGAAAACGTCACCTCCCGACTTGCCGACATAAGTGATGACGTCGACGCCCGCAGCCGGCGGATGCAGGAGCAGATATCCGAGACCGCAAACCGTCTCACCGCCTTACGCAGCGAGCTGGATACGCTGGCCGAAGACGCTATGGCGGAGTTTCAGAAGCGGTACGACGGCTTGGTTGCCGATGTGGAGCAGCGCGTTGATGCAGCCAAACAGGACGCCCAGGAGACCGAACAGACTTTCCGTTCGTTCGTACAGGATAGCAAGAATCAGTTTAATAACTTGCAAAAGAAGCTTTTCGGGAAGGTGGAAGAGGAGGCAAAGCTCCTATCGGTAAACCTTCAGGAGATCGACAAGCGGCAGAAGAACTTTGTGGAGCAAACAAAGATCTTCGAACGGGCGGATAGCTTAAAGGTAACCCTGCAGCAAAACATAGAGGATTTGAAGAAGAGTATTGCCGAGGTGGATGAGAAGCGGGGTGAGCTGCGTGACCTCGATGCGCAGATTACCAAGCTGCAGCGAGTTTCTGGAGAGGTCTCGGATAAGATGAATCGTTTTCTCGGAGAGAAGCGGCGCATTGACGCACTCGAAGAGGACTACAAAAAGCTCATGAATCTCTCACAGGCGGTTGAATCGAAGCTGCAAAACGTGAACGACAGTAACGACGCCGTACAAGCGGTTCAGGCCAAGCTGCGAGGACTCGAGGATCTGCAAAAACAGGTTGATGAGCGCTTTTCTCGGCTCGAGCGCAAGAAGTCGATTATTGAAACCACCGGCGAGGGAATCGATAAGAACTTCCAGCATCTCGAAGACATGGAGGAGCGACTCAATAAGCTCGATCAAGAGCTCCAACAGCTGCCTGGCCAGGTCACTGAAATATCCGGGTCCTTGCAGGAGCTTGCGGCTCATCGAAAGGATGCGGATGCAGCGGCGAAACGCATGAACGAGCTCGAAACCGTTCTATCTGATGTGGAGTCTCGTATGCAGGAGCTGCAGACAGCAAGAGAGTGGCTTGCCCGCACGGAAACGCGCCTGGAAGAGGTTAGCCGTGAGGCCCAAGAACAGGTAAAGCTGCTCGGTTCGCTCATGAAGGATCAGCGAGATGGTTCCAAACAGGAAAAGGGGCAGGGTGCGCCGTCGCTGAGCGCCCGGGATATGGTAATCAAGCTGGCCCATCAGGGTTGGAAGGTTGAGGAGATCTCGAAGGCGGTGCAGGTGAGCCGCGGCGAGGTTGAGCTTATACTCGAGCTTGCCGGCAAGAAGTGAGAAGCAATGCCCCTTGAGTCGGCGTCTGCGAGGCGTCCTTGACGGGCCCGAAACGCTACAGTAATTTGCAGAAAACCGCATCAGCTATAGAGGTACCTATGCCCGGCGAAGAAGATAAGCCGCAGGAGACAACACTAGACGCGGCGACAAGCTCAGACGGCGCGTCGCGAGAAGACGAAAACAAACAAAATAATCGCGCCGGCAGTCAAAACGTGGAAGAAAACGCTCAGCAAGCCGCCAATGCCGAGGACGAAGGCTCCACGGCGGACGTTCAAGGAGTTTCCGAGACTTCGGAAACAGGTGACGGACAGGCGTCTCTCGACAATGAAGACGACGTAGAGCAGCTAACCACTCGCATACAGGAACTCGAACAGGAAAACAGCTCACTGAAAGATCAGTATCTGCGCAAGCAAGCCGAGTTCGAGAACTTCCGAAAGCGCATGAGCAAGGAGAAGGCCGACGCCATTTCCTTTGCGAACCAACAGTTGCTTCAAGATCTCGTCCAGATAATCGATGATTTCGAGCGTGCCATTAAATCCGGCGAAGAGTCACGTGACTTCGACGCGTTTCATGACGGTGTCTCGCTCATCGAAAAGCAGTTCACAAGCATGCTCGAACGGAAGTGGGGTCTGACGCGGTTCGACTCGGAAGGCGAAGAGTTCGATCCGCAGAAGCATGAGGCCGTCACTACGGAAGAAGTTGACGATGATGGTGAGACTCGAGTCATTGAGGAGTATCAGAAGGGATATTTTCTGCACGACCGCGTTCTTCGCTCGGCAAAGGTGAAGGTGTCGGTGCCCAAATCTTCATAGACTCGGGACGGCGTTGGGGCTTCGTCGTCCCGGCGTCGTAGATAGATAGACATGAAGCTCACGGCTTCGTATTTTCCACAGAAAGAAATAGGAGAAGACGCATGGGACGCATAATCGGGATTGATTTAGGAACAACGAACTCCTGTGTTGCCGTCATGGAAGGCGGCGAGCCGGCGGTAATCCAGAACGCAGAAGGTCAGCGCACGACGCCCTCCATGGTCGCATACACCGGTAAGGGTGAGCGCCTTGTTGGACAACCTGCTAAGAACCAGGTGGTTACGAATCCGGAGAACACGGTTTCATCCATTAAGCGTTTCATGGGCAGGCGTTATAAAGAGGTCTCCGAAGAGATGCAGATGGTGCCCTATAAGATCGCCGAAGATCCGAGCGGAGGTCTTCGGGTAGACATCGGCGACAAACAGCTGTCCCCGCCGGAGATCTCGGCGGCGGTGCTCCAGAAAATGAAGGAGACCGCGGAAGACTACCTTGGTGATGAGGTAACCGAAGCCGTGATTACCGTGCCCGCTTACTTCAACGATTCACAGCGACAAGCCACGAAGGATGCCGGTCGTATTGCCGGTCTCGAGGTTAAGCGAATAGTGAATGAGCCCACTGCGGCGTCTCTTGCGTACGGATTCGGTAAGGACAACAAGGAAGAAAAGATCGCCGTGTACGACCTCGGCGGTGGAACCTTCGACATCTCAATACTTGAGCTCGGCGACGGCGTGTTCGAAGTGAAGTCAACGAACGGTGATACGCATCTCGGCGGTGATAACTTCGATCAACAGATCATCGACTGGCTAGTTTCGAGCTTCAAGGGCGACTATGGTATCGACCTGAGTCAAGACCGCATGGCCCTGCAGCGGCTTAAAGAGGCTGCTGAGAAGGCCAAGCGAGAGCTTTCCACAACTCAGACCACGGATATCAATCTCCCTTTTATTACCGCGGACAGCTCGGGGCCCAAGCATCTCCAATACTCTTTGACCCGCGCAAAGTTCGAGCAAATGGTGAACGATCTCGTCGAGAAGACGCGTGGTCCGTGTCAACAAGCACTCAAGGATGCCGGCATCAGCGCGTCGGACGTCGACGAAGTTATTCTGGTTGGCGGTTCCACGCGGATCCCCGCAGTACAGCGAATCGTGATGGATTTGTTCGGCAAGGATCCCCATAAGGGAGTAAACCCGGACGAAGTCGTAGCCATCGGCGCAGCCATTCAAGGTGGCATCCTCGGCGGGGATGTCAAGGATGTCCTGCTGCTTGACGTAACACCGCTTTCTCTGGGTATCGAGACCCTGGGAGGCGTCTTTACGAAGCTCATTGAACGTAATACGACCATTCCCACCCGAAAGAGTCAGATCTTCTCGACCGCCGCAGACAATCAGACCGCCGTATCCATTCACGTGTTGCAGGGTGAGCGCGAGATGGCGAGTCAGAACCGAACACTTGGTCGCTTCGATTTGGCCGATATTCCACCGGCGCCGCGGGGCGTGCCACAAATCGAAGTTTCCTTTGACATAGATGCCAACGGCATTGTTCACGTGTCTGCTAAAGACCTCGGTACCGGGAAAGAGCAAAAGATTCGGATCGAATCTTCTTCGGGTCTAAACGAGGATGAGATCAATCGGATGGTAAAGGAAGCCGAGCAGCATGCGGAGGAAGACAAGCAGGCACGCGAGTCGGCTGAGGCTCGGAACGAGGCTGATACGCTTATCTACTCCACCGAGAAGAGCCTAAATGACTACGGTGACAAAATCACCGATCAGGACAAAGAACAGATCAACAACGCGATCAGCGAGCTGCGCTCCGCGATTGAATCGAACGATCTGGAGCAGATCAAGGCAAAGACGGAAGCCTTGAAGCAAGCCTCACACAAGCTTGCCGAAGAGGTGTACAAGAACTCCGGCCAGGATCAGCAAGGGCAAGGTGGCGACGAACAGTCCCCTGGTGACGGTTCATCCGGAGCGAGCGCAGGCGGCGGTGAAGAGTCCGAAGGCGGTGACCAAAGCGGCAGTGAGAACGTCGAGGACGTGGACTACGAAGTCGTCGACGAAGAAGACAAGAACCAGAACGAGTAGTCCAGGCTAACCGAGGAAATTACTTTGGCGAAGCAAGACTACTATGAAACACTAGGCATCCAACGAGATGCGTCGAAAGACGATATAAAGCGTGCGTACAGGAAGATTGCGGTTCAGAACCACCCTGACCGCAATCCCGGCGACACCAAAGCCGAGGAGCGTTTCAAGGAAGCGACCGAGGCATACGAGGTTCTCGCAGACGACCAACGTCGGCAAGCGTACGACCAGTTCGGTTTTGCCGGCGTAGAGGGCGTCGCGGGCGGAGGCGGCGGTGGTGCCGAAGGCTTTTCCACCGTTTTTCGAGACTTCGAAGATATCTTTGGAGACTTCTCCGGGATCTTCGAGTCGTTCTTCGGCGGTGGCGGAGGTCGCCGTCGTCAAGGTGGGCGCCGCGGGCCGAGTAGAGGCGCCGACCTGAGGTACGACCTGGAAATCGACTTTCTCGACGCGGTGTTTGGAACAGACGTTGAGATTACCTTCGACAAGCAGGTACAGTGCGATCGCTGTGAAGGAAGCGGCGCCGAGTCGGACAGCAGCAAGCAGGTGTGTCCGACCTGCGGCGGCGTGGGCCAGGTTCGTCGAAGCTCAGGCTTTTTCTCAATTGCAAGCACCTGTCCGACCTGTGGCGGAGAAGGCTACAGCATTGATAATCCCTGTAAGAAATGCGGAGGGAACGGCGTCGTCAAAGACCAACGTAAGCTCAAGGTTTCTATCCCGGCAGGAATAGATCATGGTAAGCGCATTACTCTTCGAGGAGAAGGGGACGTTGCGCCGAATGGCGGTGTTGCCGGAGACCTGTATGTTGTTGTTCGAGTAAAATCGCATGAGTATTTCGAGCGACACGGGGACGACGTATACTGCATCGTCCCGGTCAGCGTGACGCAAGCCTCTCTCGGGGGAGAAATTTACGTCCCGACACTTGGCGGTGAGCGTGCGAAGGTGAAAGTGCCGTCGGGAACCCAGACCGGACGAGTGTTGCGTTTGAAGAACGAAGGTGTGCCGCATCTTCACGACAGTGGTCGGCGCGGGGATATGTACGTGAAAATCCGCGTTGATGTACCCAAGAAGCTTACCGGAAAAGCAAAGGAGCTGTTGCGACAGCTATCCGATGAGCTTCGTGAAACGCATGAGCCGGACCCAATACCCCTCGAAGATCTTTAGTGCCGGCGACTGTCTGTTGCTTGTATTCCTGCCGAGGTGCGCGGACGTCGGCCTCAAACCTTGAGCTGCATTCGGGCTGGGCTTGCTCCAGTCGGCTCGACTCGGCCTCGTTCCCGACCCATGCCGCCCGCATTGCCGGCCGGGGGCGCGCATCCTGCTTTCATGCTGCTTTCACGGCTAGCTGAGTGCAAACAGTGCTTTCGTAAACACGGCCGCGCATGGCCGCGTACCCGCACCAAATCGAGCATCTCAAGCCCAACCTTCCTCGTCTCGATAATGAAGTGGTTGCTGCGTCGCGTGACGACGCAAACGGCAGCAAGAGGAGTAAGCAATGAGACACAAGAGGCGGGTACAACGGCTGCTTGTGATGGCCGGTGGAGCCGTCGTGGCCTTGTGGTGCGTCACGGCGCTGGGTGCTCAAGAACGGGTGCCACGTAACGAGAGCGGAGACGAGCCGGAGCTTTTCTTCGATATGGCGGAGTACGTCGGAGATTGGATAACCGGCGATACGAATGACGACGGTGCTGTGGATTATGCCATTCTGCTCGATGAGGACCTTCTGAAAACTCATGAGGTTATGGATTTCAACAAGGATGGGCTTGCCGATGATTTCTACTTCTACGATAACGAAGTCCTTATTCGAGAAGAGCTGGACACCAACTATGACGGTGCGGTAGACCTCTGGATCTACATGCACGACGGTGTTTCAGTCGAAAAGTGGGAACGGGATACGGATCATGACGGCACGCCGGATCTCGTGAGGAACTATGACGAGCAAGAATGAAGAGGACGGTTCAATCAATAGCCAGGTGCGGCTAATCGGTTTTCACGCCGTATTTGAGGCGCTGCGTAGCGCTAGCGCTACGCAAGGTGATCTCTATCTGGCAACACGCAACAGTAAAGCACGAGATCTCGCCGCCCTCGCCGGAAAGCAAGGTGTTACCGTCCACTATGTAGAGCGGCGAGAGCTCGTGGAAGTCGGGGGTGAGGATGCCCGCCATGCTGTGTTGGTGACCCGCCACGCCGGTGTTGGAGCCCCGCGGCACATTCAAGAGTACCTCGCGCGGGGACCCAGTTCGGACGCCGTTGTGCTTATACTCGATCACATTGAAGATCCGCACAATCTTGGGGCAATCTTGCGATCGGCCGATCAGTTCGGCGCGGAGCTGGTCGTCACGCCCTCCCGGCGCAGTGCTCCAAGTACCAAGACCGTGGCCTCGGCATCCGCGGGGGCGTCGGCGTATGTACCCGTACTGCGCCAATCGAATATCCCTCAGGTACTTGATCAGCTCAAAGACAACGGCTTCTGGGTGTATGGCGCGGATACCGCAGGTGTCCCTGCTCCAGCGGCCGACCTTTCGGGGCGAGTGGCCCTTGCGTTAGGCAGTGAGGGGCGTGGTCTGAGCCGCCTCGTTGCGGAGCGCTGTGATCAGCTGGTCGCCATCCCTACGCAAGGGCACGTCGATTCGTTGAACGTGTCGGTCTCAGCCGGGATCCTACTCTTTGAGATTAGGCGTCAGCAAGGCTTTGCGGGTATTTGAGGGCATCTCTCCGAGTGTCGCCTGGGTACACAGACTATTCACTACGCATGCCCCACCACTATGCATGCCCCACGATGCACGTTCCTCTAGGCCTTGTCTTGGATGCCGAAGAACTTGAGAGTGTTCTGAAACACCGTCTCAGTTAGCTCTTCAAGAGGCTCATCTCGTAGCTCGGCGATAAACTTTGCAGTCTCCGATAGATACGACGGTCTGTTCCGTTTACCCCGATACGCGGCGGGTACCATAAAGGGACTTTCGGACTCGATCAGCATCCGGTCGAGCGGCATGTTCTTCGCCGTCTCATGGAGATTGCGCGCGTTGCGGTATGTTACGTTTCCGGCGAAGGAGATGTAGATCGGCAGCTGAAGTGCTTCTTGTGCGTAGGCCCAATCCTCGGAATAGCAGTGGAGCACAGCGCCACGTCGCGGGATACGCTCTCGCAGTACATCCATAATGTCGGCGCCGGCGTCTCGGTTGTGGATAATGACCGGGCGGTCCAATCGGTTCGCCAAGTCCAGCTGTCGAATGAACAACTCGATCTGAGTATCTTTGCTTCCGAACTTCCGATAGTAATCGAGGCCGGTCTCTCCGATTGCCACCACACGGTCTAAAGCAGCTCCCTCTTCAACCTGCATCTCCCAGTCCTTACCCGGATTGGCAACCTCCGAAGGAGAAACTCCCACGCTGTGGTACACGTGGCCCGCAGTCTTTAAGTTCTGATAGACCTGGAAGAAGTCTTTCAGATTGTTGCAGATGCTCATGATACCGTGTACCTGAGCCTGCTTTGCCTCTTGAACTAGAATGAGTTGTTCCATTGGGTCTTCGTTGATCAAACCAACGTGCGCATGCGAGTCAAAAAGCCTCATAGTTCTTCCGTTAATATAAGGTAGTGTGGTAGCTTTTCGAGAAAGCTTGCGTCGGAACATAGCACGTTCCGGAGGCAACGTCAACGAAAGCTGTTATTTGACAACAACTTGGCGTTATGCTAGATTTCATACTGAGCCGTTTAGATCCTTTGTTCTAACTAGCTCATATTGTGTAAGGGAGTCTATTGCGTGGCTGAAAACGAGCAATCCGTGGTTAGGCAGACCTTTGGCACCCGGCTTCGTAAACTGGTCAAGCGGACGGCAAGCGCGATAGCGCAGGGCGTCGTGAACGTTTTTAAGCTTGGGCGCCGGCGTTTCACTGTCATGCTTATACCGCATTCAGAGCACAAGGTAGTCAATTTCCAGATAAACACCTTTAGCATGGTGTTTGTCGGAATGTTGATCGTTGTCTTGCTCGGCGGCTTCTTTTACTTGGCGACCGCGTTCTCCGGATCGTCTCGTATTCTGGCGGAGCGCTCAGAGGAATTGGAGTCGACAGAGGCCAGTCTTGATTCGGTACGGGAAGAAGTTTCAAACGTCATTCGGGTTTCGCGTCTGTTCGAAGATTCACTTTCGGACACTTTACAGGGCTTGAGTATTCAAGGTCCCCGGGGGGGCGGCGACAGGGACGGCGCGACTGGTGATCTGAGTGCTTTCTTGAATCTGCAGGAAGTCGCCCCAGGTGAGGTTCAAGAGGTCCAAGAGCTCGAAGGTCTCGTTACTAGTTTGAAGGCGTCGATAGAGCCGCTTCAGCAAATTCGGAGTGTTCTGGACGCCCAAAAGGCGCTGCTGGGTGATATTCCGCACTTCTGGCCGATCCGAGACGGCAGGGGGCAGGTGACCATGGAGTTCGGTCCCAATATCCACCCCGTCACGAATCAGTGGTATCTCCACAAAGGCTTTGACATCTACAGTTCTCCTGGAACGCCGGTGATAGCAGCCGCAAACGGTAAAGTGGTCGAACTCGGTGTCGATCCCGGCGGATACGGTGTGTACGTGAAGGTGCGGCATAAGTACGGGTTCAAGACGCGCTACTCACACTTGCAACGGACCTTGGTTTCTGAAGGGCAGGAAATCCTTCAGGGCGAAACGTTGGGCACTGTGGGAAATACGGGCCTGTCGACGGGCCCGCACTTAGACTTTCAAATCTGGTTAGGGAGCGAAGTTGTTGATCCATCGGCATTCTTGAAGATCTCGAACGACTTCAACCGATGGTCGGGCGATCGCTGAATAGGCTCAGCCGGTGAGCAAGCGAGCTAAAAATACGGAACAGGCCGTCGGGTTTTCCGGCGAGGACAACTACATCAACTCCATTGTGGGGGAGGGTACGCACTTTCGCGGCCACCTCCATCTTTCAGGCCTCCTGCGGATCGACGGAGACTTTTCAGGCTCTATTGTGACGGCCGGTAAGGTTCTTGTGGGAAAGAACGGTCGCGCGGACTGCACTATAGAGGCGAATACCGTCGTGGTAGGCGGGATTCTTCGCGGGGCAATTTACGCGACCGAGAAGGTGATTGTGTTGGCTTCGGCAATGGTCCTGGGAAACATTCACGCACCTCGCCTGATTGCCGAAGAAGGTGTCCTGATTGACGGCAGACTCATTGTGCGGCAGGGTGCGCCACAAACGGCAGCTGCGGCCGCCGATTCCGTATTCCCTTCGCACAAAAACGGCGAGGAGGAGCGTCGGATTCCGTTTACAACGCCTCGCCGAACTCAGCGGGAGCAGGCGGTAGGCTTTCGAGACGGCAGCCGGTGAGGTGCGCAACGGAGCGCGCTAACCATGGAACGTATTGAGAACGGCCGGAACAACACTCTTCGATCTCGACCCGGTGGAGGCGGCCGCAACGAACAGGCAAACGGGATCTTTTCGGGCTTGCTTCGGACCGAAGAGTCCGGTGAGGCCCAGTCTCGCGGTGACTTCACTGCTTCAGTACCCGAAGGTGAGGCGGAGAAGCTCTTGGATACGGTCCATAGTTTGGGCGATGAGCTGGTTCGAAAGCGGACCTACTCCGCGCTCAAAGCCTACCGGGTGGCGGTCCAGGCTTTTCTTGCAAAGATTGTGCATGACGGGGTGGATGTCGAAGAGCAGTCCTCAGGCACCAACATCTTGAACCGAAAGCGCTTTTCTATTCTGCGGATCGTCGATCAGCGCCTTGAGCGCCTTGCGCGAGGTATGATGCAGAGCCAGAACGAGCAACTCGAACTACTTCAGCGTGTAGAGGAGATCTACGGAATGCTCGTAGATCTGCTCCATTGAGATAAGGAATCCTCCATGTGCTGTCTCGCAAAGACGTCTTGTAAAGAGTTTCGTACACCGGACATGCCGGTATCCGCCGGCGGCTACGCCCTCGTCAAAATCCTTTACAGTTACGAAACGGAGCTATGCGTAGCTCCTGAGGACCGGGAGCTACATGTCGGCGACTTCGTTGTCGTGCCGACGCGTTACGGCTCGGATCTCGCTCGAGTTCTTGGACCGGTGAAGCCTTCGAACGTCCGGAACTGGAAGGAAAGCGTGGAGATTGAGCGAGTTGCTATTGATGAAGACATTGCCCAGTTTAACGAGAACCGTGAGAAGTCGGAGGAGGCTTTCGCACATTGTCTGCAAAAGATCCACTCACATCACTTGGACATGAAGTTGGTCTCTGCTCATTACATGCTGGACGGATCGCGGCTGCTGTTCTTCTTTACGGCGGATGACCGCGTCGACTTCCGTGAACTGGTGAAGGATTTGGTATCCGTGTTCCATGTACGAATCGAGTTGCGGCAGATAGGCGTACGTGATGATTCTCGCGTGCTCGGTGGTGTGGGAGTATGCGGGCGTACCCTGTGCTGTCACGGCGTCACCGATCGCCTAAAGCCGGTTTCGATCAAGATGGCAAAAGTGCAAAACTTAGCCCTCAACTCCATGAAGATATCCGGACCGTGCGGGCGCCTGTTGTGCTGCTTGGCATACGAATATGACGTCTATCGGGATGCCAGAGCGGAGTTGCCCAGTGAGGGTACCCGCATCCCCTACGAAGAAACCGTGTTCCGACTGGTTGAATTGAACGTTTTGACCAAGTCGGCTAAGCTCGTAAGTCGTGACGGACGGTATCTCACCTGTTCTACCGACCAGTTTACCTACGATGCAGACAATTCTCGTTGGCGGATCGAGGAGCAGATTGGCACGGAAGCTCAGTGACCGGAGCTGCAGTTATCCGGTGCGCTGTAATAGCTCATTGGATAACACCTCATTGTAGATGTCGGATAATCATCTGTGTCTAATTGCAGCGGTGCCGTAAGACAGGAGGAGCTATGTCCTTCGTTTGCGGGGTGATTCCAGTCACTTTGAGTCGTGGCTGTACTGAAGGCGGTACAGGCTCGCGTAGTGTCCGTCGGCTGCAATGAGCTCGTCGTGAGTCCCCTCTTCAATGATCTCACCGTGAGAAAGGACCAGAATGCGATCCGCGTGCCGAATGGTTGATAGGCGGTGTGCAATCACCAGGGATGTTCGGTTCTCCAGTACCTGAAACATGGCGTGTTGGATGAGGCGTTCGGTTTCGGTATCAATGCTCGATGTGGCCTCGTCCAAAATGATGATCCGCGGGTCATGTGCCAGAACCCGCGCGAAGGAGAGAAGCTGACGCTGGCCTACTGAGATGTTGGCGGCTTGTTCGTCGAGATCGCTTTCATACCCCTGCGGTAGGTTCCGGACGAATGCGTCGGCCTGCACCGTCTCCGCGGCTTGCTCGGCCTTCGTCGCGGCATTCACACTTCCCAAAGCAATGTTCTCCGCGACGGTGGCTCGAAAGAGAAACACATCTTGCTGGATCGGCTGGACGATTGTGCGGAGTCCTTCGATGGTGTATTCGCGTATGTCTACTCCGTCGATCAGAATCTCGCCTGCCTCTATGTCCCACATTCTCGTCAGCAGGTTCGCAATGGTTGTTTTTCCGGCGCCGGTGTAACCAACGAGGGCAACGGTTTCTCCCG
>CAYFQV010000012.1:18106-25580 GCA_964345195.1 uncultured Spirochaetaceae bacterium | reverse complement strand
GCAATGGTTGTTTTTCCGGCGCCGGTGTAACCAACGAGGGCAACGGTTTCTCCCGGGTTTACAGTGAAGCTCACGTCCTTGAGTACCGGTTCACCTTCTTTGTAGCTGAACCAGACCTGGTTGAACTCTACCCGTCCTTCGATCGGGATGTCGGGCGACCGATCGGGAGTGTCCGCCAGGTAGTGCCCATCCGTGCTGACCTCGTAGCTGCCGGTATCGGGGATCTCTTCTTGCATGTCGAGAATCTCGAATACCCGTTCGCTTCCGGCCATTGCACTCTGCAGAACGACGAAGCGCTCCGATATTTCCATGATTTGCTGGTAGAACTGTCGAATCAGGTTGATGAAGGCGATAACCACGCCGAGCGATACCACGCCGGTTAGCAAGGAGCCCGCGGAAAAGTAGATGATAACCGCAACCGATGTAGAGGAGAATAGATCAGCGAGTGGGCGGAACGTCGCGAAGACGTACATCTCCGTCAGGTTTGCTTGCATCAATCGTTGGTTCTGTTCATCGAACTCGCGCTCCGTCCGGCGCTCCTGGGTGAAGAGCTGAACCACGCTCACGCCGGAGATGTGTTCGGAGAGGAAGGCGTTTACCCGAGAGACCATGCGGCGAACCTGACGGAAGGCGTCTCGAGCTTTTCCACGAAAGAGCATTGTCGCGATGACGATCGGTGGCAAGGTAGCGATCGTGATAAGGGCCAGGCGAATATCCAGCAGAAAGAGCGTAATGATCACACCGAACATCATGGCAACGTTCTTAATGAGGTTGATCAGTACGTTGGTGAAGAGCTCGTTGATGGTCTCAACGTCGTTGGTCATACGCGTGACCAGACGTCCCACCGGATTTCGATTGAGGTATGCGAGAGATTGTTTGATCACATGATCGAAGAGCTGCACGCGCATGTCGCGCATGACTCGCTGACCGGTAACCGCCATGAAGTATACACGCATGAAGGTGAACACCAGCACGCCGAGGAGAACAAGCAAGAAAGTCTCAGTTTTGTCGCGGATCCCGGACAGATCTTCCCGTCGCAAACTTCGGCGTTCCTCTTCACTGAATGTGTCAAGTGTGTCGTAAGGAAGGGCCGCATAGCTCCCATCCTGTACAAAAAGACCGCCGTTCGCCTCGACTATGTCTGTCGCCTGCTCCGAAGAGAGATCGACTACGTAGTACCGCTCTTCGCTGAGAACTCCCTCTTCCTGTAGTTCGTTGCGCCGTGCGCCGCTTAGGCCTTCAAGACGGTTTTCAAGCACGTAGATGTACTCGTTAATGGTCTCACCTTGCGACAGATCGACGCCGGCCTGCTCGAGGTTCCGGGCATCTTCGACGGAGATACGTAGTCGTTCGGTCATAAGGTGCTGGTCCACCGCTTGCTGCATAATGACCGGAACCAGCAGCTCACCGATTGTGGAAAGGACGAGAGCGACAAGAGCCACGGCTACCACAAGCTTGTGTGGTATCAAGTAACTGAGCAGGCGCCTCGCCGTTCGCGGGTTGTATCCGGTAGTGATCTGCTCGTCATCCATCCCTTTCTCCCTCCGATCTGCTCTCCTCTTCACGTTGTTGCAGCTGATAGATGTCTCGATACAGCCCGTCCATTCGTACCAGTTCCGCGTGGGTGCCGGTCTGTGTAATCTCGCCGTCTTCCAAAACGTATATTTGGTCGGCGTTTTGTAGCGTCGAGACCCGGTGCGAAATGATGACGCTGCTTTTGCCCGCCCGGTAGTCGAAGAGCGACCTGAGAATCCGTTGCTCGGACTCCGTGTCCACAGCAGACAACGCGTCATCGAAGATCAGGATCTGCGGGTCTCTCAGGAGTGCCCGCGAGATGGCCACACGCTGCTTCTGCCCGCCCGACAAGGTGACGCCGCGTTCGCCCACCAGAGTATTCCAGGAGTCCGGGAAGTCCGCTATGTCGCGAGAGATTGTGGATATTTCCGCTACACGCCGTACATCTTCGTGATCGGCCTCCGGTACACCGAATGCGATGTTCTCCTCGATCGTCGCGGAGAAGAGGAAGGTGTCTTGAGGCACAATCGCGAAAGTTGACCGTAGGGTTTCCAGGTCGTACTCGTGAACGTCAACGCCTCCGAGAAACACCGTGCCCGGTGATGGGTCTAGGATTCGAGGCAGTAGGTTCACGAGAGTGGATTTTCCCGAGCCCGTGCGCCCAATGATACCTACGATTGTTCCCTCAGGAATATCGAGGTCGACGTTGTGGAGAACCGGAGCGGCTTCATCGCTATAGCTGAATGTAAGCCGGCGAACGCTCATCTGGTGCCCTGGGCGATGGGTCACGGCGTCGGCTGGAGCGGCAATGTCGGGCTCCGTGGACAGTATGCTGTTGATGCGGCCGAGACTGGCGGCGCCACGGGCGATCCAGTTCACCATGAGCCCGGCACCCAGCATGGGCCATATCAGCATGTTGAGGTAGTTCATTGTCGCCACGAACTCGCCGGGAGTGACCGAGCCGAGGACCACCATCTCCCCGCCGAATTGAAGCAAGAGCAGGGTGGTAAGGCCCGACAAGAAGGTGATCACGGGAAAGAACAAGCCCCATATGCGAATATAGCGAAGGTTCTGTGTTCGGTAGTTCTCGTTTGCGTCGGCGAAGCGGTCGAGAAAGTAGCGTTCCTTGACGAAAGCTTTGATGACCCGCACGCCGGTAACCGATTCTTGAGCTCGTTCGCTGAGAATGGAAAAGCCCTCTTGCACCTTCCGGAATCGCTCGGAGATCAGTTTTCCGGCGAAAAGGATCGCGATCGTTACGAGCGGTAGCGGGATAATGACCAGCGCCGCAAGCCGTGGCGTCTGCGTGAAGAGGATTGCGAGAATCGCTATCGTCATGAACACCGCATCTACCATTGCCACCAGTGCCATGCCGGCTGCCATCCGAATAGCTTGCAGGTCATTTGTCGAACGGGCCATGAGATCGCCGGTAGTGCGCTCTCGGAAGAAGGCTGAGGATAGAGTCAAGAGGTGGTTGAACAAGCGTTCACGCAGTTCCTTTTCAATCCGCCGGGAGGCACCGTGGAGGAAAAAGCGCCACCCGAACCGCGACAGAGCAATGATAACCGCGACACCAACGAGGTACAGCATGTAGCGCCCAATGTCTCGGAGCAGAAAGTCTCCCGCCACAATGGTGTCAATGGCAATACGGATGAACTGTGGAATCACTATCTGGCCGCCACTTGTTACCATGAGGCAGAGAATACCGAAGACGTAATGCCGCCGGTACTTCTTTACATACTCGAGAAGGGTGCGAAACTCGTGTAACATCTTTGCTAATCTAACGGTCTCGCGCCGAAATGAGAAGTGACCGAGACAGGGGCGAAGTGGAGTTGTTGACACCCGCATGCGATTTTGCTAATTTTTGAAGCCATTCTACAAGTGCCCAAGTCAGACGGAGGGAATAACTCTTGATCGTAAAAGGATCTGCAGCAAAGCGTCTCCGACAGAGCCAGAAACGCCGACTGCATAACAAATCAGTTCGCAGCGAGCTTCGCACGAGTCTGCGTAAGACGCGAGAAGCGATCGCCGCCGGCGATAAGGATCTGGCAAACCAGCGGTTCGTCCAGGTAACCAAGCTCATGGATAAGGCCGCTCGTAAAGGTGTTTATCAGAAGAATACCGTAGCGCGCACCAAGTCTCGACTCCAAAAACAGCTCAACACACTCGAGTAGTAGTCTCCAGACCTACCGTCTCCTGTTGGAGCCAGAAGGAGCAGAAGTGAGCGACGACAAACTGACGAAGGCTGAGATCGTTGACAGCATTGCCGAAACCACCGACGTCAGCAAGAAAGACATCCAAAAGATCATTGATCTGTTCTTTACGCAGGTGAAAGACGCACTTCTGGAAGACCGGATTGTTGAGTTCCGGGGCTTCGGCACCTTTGAGATTCGTACCCGGAAGGGACGAGATCGCGCGCGCAACCCCAAGACCGGGGAGACGGTACGCGTCCAAAACCACGGCGTGGTGGTCTTTCGACCTGGAAAAGAGCTGAAAGACGCCTCCTGGTCTCTCAGAGGCTAGAGTGAAGGGCGCTGCTGCATCATTGATGGCTGAAGAAGGTAGAGCATCTCGGGTAGCAATCCTGCAGGAGGTTTTCCTGCAGGTTGGACTCGTGCTTCTCGGCGCGCTTGTCTACTCGGCTGCATACCCATCGGTTGTGTCGCAATGGGGTTGGTTCCCGCTTGCTTACATCAGCCTCATTCCGGTCTTCCTGGTGGTGCGTCGAACTACGTGGTTAGGGGCTTTCCTCAACGGGGCCTTGTACGGATTTGTTACCTACTCGGTTCTCAACTACTGGTTGCTCAACTTTCATCCGCTGGCAATATTCATTGTCCCCGTTATTTACGCGGTCTACTTTCTCGTTCTTTTCCCACTGTTGAAGCTTGCAGTGGTACTGTTTCCCCGCTACGGCTACCTGGTGCAGGCTCTGATTTGGCTCGCCTACGAGTACCTGCGTTTGCAGGGGTTTTTGGGCTACGCGTACGGAATTTCCGGGTACTCCCAGTACCTGTTCATTCCGCTAATCGGCATCTCCTCGATAACCGGTGTGTGGGGCGTCTCCTTTCTGGTGGTTTTTCCGTCGGCCTTTCTTACACAGCTCTTAGCGCAGTGGATGCAAGGAGGCCGGCAGGCTTTGGGCGGGGCATGGCGTAGACATGGCTGGATTGCCGCATCCTACGGGGCGCTCTTTGTGACGGCGCTCATCTTCGGCTTTGTCTCGCAGAGTGACTACAGTGATGCACGCCGATGGCGAATGGCGCTGGTTCAGCAGAACATTGACCCATGGCGGGGCGGTGCATCTGCGTATCGGGCGTCGCTGGACATACTCAAGGATCAGAGTTCTCAAGCGTTGCAGGAGGATCCGGATATCGTCGTCTGGTCGGAGACCTCCTTTGTGCCCCCGGTTGAGTATCACAATCGCTACCGGGGCAACCGGGACTCCTATGAACTTGTAGACGATCTCATGACTTTCCTCGACGGCCAAGAACTTCCGTACGTGATCGGCAACGGCGATGCGCAACTTGTGCAGAACGCCGCGGGGGAACTGGAGCGGGTTGACTACAACGCGGTGCTGACATTCGAGGACGGCGAAATACAGGACACCTACCGAAAGACCCATCTTGTTCCTTTTACGGAGCACTTCCCCTATGAGAACTTGTTTCCCGGCATCCACCGACTGCTCCTGGAAAACGATACAACCTTTTGGGAAGAGGGGGACGAATACACGATCTTCGAGGCGGACGGTGTTCGCTTCGCGACCCCGATCTGTTTCGAAGACACCTTCGGCTATTTATCCCGAAACTTCGTGCGGGAGGGCGCCGACCTGATCGTGAACTTAACGAACGACTCCTGGGCTTTCTCGGTGGCGGCGGCCATGCAGCATATGCAGATGGCGGTCTTTCGGGCGGTGGAGAACAAGCGAAGTGTCGTGCGAAGTACAAACGGGGGCATGACGACGGTTATAGATCCCAATGGAAGGATTCTCGCCATGCTGCCGGCGTTCGTAGAGGACTATCTCGTGTACGATGTGCCGGTGTATAATGAAGAGACAACCGGGTATACGCGGTGGGGCAACTGGCTTGCCGTTGTTTTCCTGGGCGGCGCTATTGCCGCAGTTCTGGCCGGTCTCGGGCGTGTTGTATGGCGGCGTGTGCGTTGAATTGACAGATACAGGCTCATTTGGGACAATCAAAGCGTGGCAAATAGCGAAAGCAACAATGGCAAGATCCTCATCGTCGATGATGAGCAAATAAACCTCGATTTCTTCGATGTGATGCTTACCAAACTCGGTTTCAAGGTCGAGAAAGCCGAAGACGGCGAGGAAGCTCTCGAGAAAGTTCTCGACGTTCGTCCCGACCTCATTATTCTGGACAACATCATGCCGAAGCTCTCCGGTTGGGAGGTCACGCGGACCTTAAAGCAGTCGGACGAGTATGCAGAGGTTCACGACGTACCCATCGTCATGTTCTCAGCAATGGACGACGTCAAGGATAAGATCGAAGGCTTCGATTTGGGCATTGAGGATTACATAACGAAGCCCTTCAACTTCTCCGAGGTGCTAGCACGGATCAAGGCGGTTTTGCGAGGGCGTGAGCTCTCCCAACAGGTTATTGAGCGTGAGCGGCGTATTGCTTTGGTGGAATCACTGAACAAATCCCTTGTGTATTTTACGCGTCACCTGCGGCAACCGGTGCTCGATCTTCTCACGGCTGCCGAATCGCTTGACCCTAAAGATCCTTCGGCGGTAGAGCAGTTCATGGCGAAGGTAAAGCAAGAATCCGAGACGACCTTGGCGACTCTGGATGGCCTCGAGGACGAGATCAAGGATTTGCAGAGCAAAGGCGACGAGATCCGCTCGCGCGAGGTAACGCTGGAGATGCTCGATGAGAAGTACCAGAAACACTTCGATGGTTATCAGAAACGCCAAAACGTGAATGAGGTATCCGGGTGATTACCGAAGAGAAGAGACAAGTTCTCGACCACTTCGCGCACGGCCGTAAGCTGTACAAGCTCATGGAGTTTGAAGAGGCCGAGAAACAGTTCATCCGGGCACTAAAGATCGATCCGAATGACGGACCCTCGAAGGTATATGTGGCGCGGTGTCGGCACTACATCCAAAACCCCCCGCCTGAAGATTGGGACGGCGTGTTCGTGGCGCAGAGCAAGTAGCTTCGACACCCAGTAAAATTGCATGGCCAAAGAGTTTGACCCGAAAAGCCTTCCGCGCTTCGCTACGCGCCTCGGAGGCAAAACACACCTCAACGGTACTCTCAAGTTTAAGGATCCGCTTCTCGTTAGCGGGCGTTTCGAAGGGGAGATCGTCGCCGGCGGCTTCCTCTACATTGAGAAAGGGGCGATTGTTGAGGCTGATATCACGGCCGAATCGGTGGTGGTTGCCGGCACAGTCCGCGGCAACATTTACGCGGTACAGCGCTTGGAGATGCTTTCGTCTGGAAAGATCTACGGAAATGTGAAAACGGCCAAGCTTCGTATAGCCGACGGTGTCGTATTCGAAGGTAAGTGCGAGATGGTCCGCAACTCGAGTGATGTAGATATCTTCGGTGGTCCTGTTCAAAACGTAAAAGAATCTGTACAACGCGTGTGATGCCGTAGTCTGATGGTCACACGCAGGGTCCGACGGCTGCGAGGCGGTACAGTAGCGTCCACGCGACCGGGGCTCGCTATTCCCCATGCGACGAGGTTGCGACAAAGTGCATTCCGAAGAAGCTTACAAGCATACACGAGATGATAACGCCGAGGCCGAAATCGGTGTCGGTGGGGGCGCTCCGCCGGCTAAGCAGCACCGTCCCCGAGCCGTGATTCTCGGCGTCGGGAATGAGTTGACCGAAGGCCGAACTCAGGACGTGCACGCTCGGTACTTGGCGAGCTTTCTCAGGGAGCTGCAGATCGAGGTCGCATGGGTCGCTTTGATTCCCGATGACTATCAGCTTTATGT
>CAYFQV010000012.1:9629-18006 GCA_964345195.1 uncultured Spirochaetaceae bacterium | reverse complement strand
TGCAGATCGAGGTCGCATGGGTCGCTTTGATTCCCGATGACTATCAGCTTTATGTGGATGAATTGCGCCGCGCCGCAGAGGAAGTTGACCTCGTAGTGGCAACCGGAGGGCTTGGACCGACATCGGACGATCTAACGCGTGAGGTGTTCGCCGAAGTGGCCGACCGGCCACTGGAGTATCACGATGAGCTGTGGGAGCAATTGAAGGCACGTTTTCCCCGCCGCAAGATCTCTGAAACCAACAAGAAGCAAGTAATGATCCCGGCCGGCTTCACGGTGTTCGACAACGCGAACGGAACGGCCCCTGCCTTCGCGGGTGCCGGCGCAAATAGCTGGCTCATAGCGCTTCCGGGGCCTCCTCGGGAGCTCACCCCGATCGTAGAGGAGCAAGTACGGCCCTTCTTGGCCGGGCGATTCGCCGTTGTCCCCGAAGAAGTGCTGCGAGCAACGGCTCTCATGGTTCCCGAGTCGGAGCTCGAAGAGGCTATTCAGCGGCACGCGGACCCCGGGAATAGCGCGGATCACGCGGAGCTTACTGCACTGACCTGGGGAACCCGAGCGGAGCTCTACCGGATCTCGTTCGTATTGCGTGGGAGTACAGCGGCTCATCGGGACGAGGTTTTCAGGGCCCTGCAGCGAGAGCTGGGCAGCTCGCGGATTCATGCGGGGGATACGAGTGCAGCGGAGCTGCTGCTTCACAGTTTGGGAAAAGCCGGACGCATGCTGGCTACTGCGGAGTCGTGTACCGGTGGCCTGATCGGCGCATTGATAACGGATCTTCCCGGCAGCTCAGCAGTGTTCTGGGGCGGCGTTACCGCCTACTCTAATGCCACGAAAGAACGGGTGCTCGGCGTGTCCCCCGAGCTCTTGAAGCAATACGGCGCCGTATCCGAAGAGACGGCAAAGGCTATGGCCGAAGGAATACTCGGCCTTGCCAAGCACGGTGGCGGGCTTGAGTCTGAGTCTGAGACCGCAGCGGACACCGAGGCCGGTACCGGGCTCAGTCGGGGGACAGGTGCCCGGCCGGGTAGCGTTGATCTGGGAGTGGCAGTCACCGGAGTCGCGGGCCCGGACGGCGGGACCCGGGAGAAACCGGTGGGGACCGTATGGATTGCCGTCGCAAAGCGTGATGGAGCGACGGTAACGAAACTCCTATCGCTCCCGGCTAGTCGGGACCGCGTACGGCGATGGTCGGCGATTTCCGCCATGCTTCTCGCCTACGAGGTCATGGAGCAGGGCTAGGCAGTGGGCTTCGAAGCAGAGCGGAGGCTTGACAGAGAAGAAGGCTGGTTCTATATTTAAAAGGATCCCGCGCAAGCACGTAGGCTCCTTTAAGCCTCGTTTAGCCCTAAATCGTTGCTAATTACTCTGTCCGAAGCAAACGCAAGACAAAAACCAATACAAGCAGATGTACGTTTGTGTTCGCAAACGATTAGCGACTAAAGACTCAACTCGTGGAGATTCTTCATGGCAATGACGGGAAGAAGAGACCGCTCCGCCGGTGACGGTGGTGGTGAATCGTCTGAGATGAATACCCAGAATGAGCTGAACTTGCAGCCTGAACAACAAGACGGCGGAAGCGATGAAGCCCAGGAATCCCGAAGTGAAACGGAATCCGAGGATAGTAAGGTAAACGGTGACGCGGAAACCGACACAACGGGCGGCGCCTCCGACGACGGGAAAGTCCCGGATAAGAAGAAAAACGGCAAAAAGAAGATTCGGGTCACCCTTGTCAAAGACCAGGACAGCGCTGCCGGCGGGACCGATTCTTCCGGCCAGGCAAGCGAGAGTAGCAACGCAGCGGATGCCGGCAAGAACGGCACCGGCGGGAACAAAGACTCCCGCGGCGGCTCGCGAGACTCCGCTCGTGGCGGATCCGCTGGACAAAACAACGGTAATCGTAGTGGTCGTGGAAACCGCGACAGTGGAAACCGCGACAGTGGAAACGGCGGCAACCAAAAAAGCGGCAACGCCAAACGGCGAGGCGACCCGCACGGCACTAACAGTGGCACCGGTCGGAGTGGGCACGGTGGCAAGACCGGCCGGCGCCCTTATGGTAGTCCCGCTCCAAACACCGACAATGATAAGAGCCTGAGCATCAACGAGCTCTCGAACATGAACATGAAGGAGCTTCGGAAGTTTGCCTCCAAAATGGGGATCAGTCAGGAAAACCTGCTGTCTCTGAAGAAGCAAGAGGTGATCTTTGCAGTTCTCAAGGCTCACACCGAGGCCAACGGTACTATTTATGCCTACGGATCTCTCGAGATCCTTCCCGACGGTTACGGATTTCTACGCTCCCCACAAAACTCCTACCTTCCCGGTCCCGACGATATCTACATTTCCCCCTCACAGATCCGGCTCTTCAATCTCAAAACCGGTGATACCGTCTATGGTCAAATCCGGCCGCCGAAAGAGGGCGAGCGCTTCTTCGCCATGCTCCGGGTCGAGACCGTCAACTTCGACAATCCGTCGGTTGCGCAGACGCGGATCCCCTTCGACAACCTTACGCCGCTGTACCCCGATGAACGACTCAACATGGAGATGCCGACCGGGGACATTACGACGCGGATGATCAATCTCTTCTGCCCCATTGGGAAGGGACAGCGTGGCTTGATCGTTTCACCGCCGCGTGCCGGTAAGACCATCGTTCTGCAAAAGGTAGCCAACGCCATCACCTATAACCATCCCGAGACCTACCTCATTGTGTTGCTCATCGATGAGCGCCCCGAAGAGGTCACGGACATGCAGCGAAACGTCGACGCGGAGGTGATCTCATCGACCTTTGATGAGCAGGCGACCCGGCATGTCCAGGTGGCGGAGATGGTCCTTGAAAAGGCGCGCCGCCTGGTTGAGCACAAGAAGGACGTGGTCATTCTGCTGGACTCCATCACGCGTCTTGCCCGCGCCTACAATCAGACAGTGCCCACGAGCGGTAAGATTCTCTCAGGTGGTGTCGACTCCAACGCACTTCACAAGCCCAAACGATTCTTTGGAGCGGCACGAAACATTGAGGACGGCGGCAGCCTCACAGTCGTTGCAAGCGCACTCATTGAGACCGGCAGCCGCATGGATGAGGTCATTTTCGAAGAGTTCAAGGGTACCGGCAACATGGAGATCGACCTCGACCGCCGCCTTGCCGACCGGCGGCTCTATCCGGCCATCAACATCAAGAAGTCCGGTACTCGGCGAGAGGATCTGCTTCTTACCGACGAGGAGCTTCAGAAGATGTGGGTTCTTCGCAAGGTTATCAACCCCATGGACGACACCGAGATCATTGAGCTTCTCATTGACAGGATGAGTAAGACTAAGAATAATGAGGCCTTCTTGCGGTCCATGAACACCTCACCGACCGCAGAGTAAGAGGCACGGAGGAAGAGTATGAGAGAGGGTATTCATCCCAACTACAGACCCGTTGTCTTTCGTGACACCGCATCAGGAACTCTTTTTCTCGCGCGCTCAACTGTAGAGACCAAAGAGACTGTTCAGTATGAGGATGGGAATGAGTATCCCGTCTTTGACGTAGAGATCTCCAGCGCTTCGCATCCCTTCTTCACGGGTAAGCAGAAGCTGGTCGATACGGCAGGACGTGTCGAGCGGTTCAAGCGGAAGTACAACATCAAGAGCTGAACAAGAGGCGGCACCGCGGTGCCGCCTTTTTTTCTTCGCCCGGCAGGGGGCGCCGACTTGCAGGATCTGCGCCCGGCAGGGCGCAGATCAGAGTCGGCGACGGTCCCGGACGAATAGGGCGATCAGCACCCCCACGGACACAATGATCCAAAACCTCGCCAGATAATCTCCGAAGCGTGCGTAGAAGGTGAGGCCCTGCTCACCGTAGAGAGGAACCTCGACGTTCAGATATGCCTCTTCGAACATAGGTATATCCGCCACCACGCGGCCGGCGGCATTAACAACGGCGGTGTAACCGGAATTGGTGGACCGCACCAGGGACATGCGGTTCTCAACCGCGCGATAACGGGCGGCTACGAAGTGCTGGATCTGGGCCGACACGGTTTGTGACCAGGAGTTGTTGGTAAGGTTTATCAGAAGATCCGCGTCCAATAGCGCGAATTCCCGACATAGATAGCCGAAAGAATCCTCGTAACAGATCGGCGTACCGAATCGAATGTAGTCTGTGCCGTCGTTTCGGCCCGTCCGAGCCGTGGTATGAATCCCGGCCGAGCGCCACGCATCTTCGGGGGCATCGGTGCCTTGGCGCGGCATGTCGAAAACCGACCATTGCTTACCGGAGGTCCAGACGCCGATCACACCAATGACGTTTTCAAAGAAGCTTCGCATGAGTGGAACGTTCCAGAAGGGCACGTTTTCCGCCATCGGAACGAGATGTCGCTTGCCGTAGAAGCCGTGTTGCCGTGCATTGGTATCGAGAAGGATGGCGGAGTTCACGGGCTCGAAGGGATCGTAACTCTGTATACTCGGCGCTCCGGTGAGCAAGGGCGCGGGAAGTGATTGTACGAATGGAATAAAGGGGTCACCCTCCGGGCGCCGCTCAAAGGTATCTCGATTGGAACGAAGCGGGCGGCGCAGAATCGTTTCACTCCAGGCAATGAGCTCGGGGGGGTGATCCCGCTGTGCGAGGGCGTTCCGGGTCAGCTCTTGCGCCCGTCGGATTGATCGCCACTCGTTGCCGCTGGTCCACGAGTCGACGTTCTGCTGTATCAGCGTCATGGAGAAGGTGTCGGTAACCTTCGGCGGATCGGCTAAGCGGTACGCGCCGAAGCCGACGATGATGGTCGCCAAAATGCCGAAGAGCACGCCAAGGCGTCCGAGCTGAGCCAAGGTCGCAGGTATGAGGCGACGTTCCCGGGGAAACCGCAGGAGCTCCACCGGCCATTGGGCGCCGTCTCGGGAATGGAGTATCTCCGCAATGATCCCGTTGGCGAACGCCGCCATGAAGGAGGATGCCCAGATGCCGGTGATCTCGACGTGCTGCAGGAGTATCGGAATGTTGTTGTAGGGAAAGGCAATCAGCCCCCAGGGATATCCGAAGAAGCCGATCGACTTGAGGTACTCGTAACCGGCCCAGCCGATTGCGAGAAGGAGCGGACGTACATGCGGGCGAGAGTGCGATATGCGCCACAAGAAGGGCCCGAGAAGCGCGTGGTAACCCATGTACCCAAGGGTTGTGCCGCCGAGCGTCCAGACCGAGAACTCGCGGAAGTAGGCGAGCCAATAGTTGGAGCCGATGGTAGAGCTCACGGCAAAAACGACTCCGACGAGTGACGCCCAACGTGCGCGCCGCACTCTCATGAGCGCCAGAAAGTACGGAGCAATTGCGATGAAGCCGAAGAGGCCATGCCCCATGGGAAAGAGCTCGTTCGGCACGGCAATGGCAAGAACTGCACCTGATACGGCGGCGAGCAACACATTCATGCGTCGGATAATAGCGCAGCTGTAAGGATTTGTTGAACAGGCGGCTCAGTTGGAGTACACTTTGGGAGATGACGCGTTCTGGGAGGGGCCCGTCCGGTGATCCGACACTCAGCTCAACAAACCGAACGACGTGCACTCGTGTCGCCCATGCTACTGAGCTCGGGGTGTTTCGATACGGCTGCACGCTGTCCCAAATTCCACTCGAAAACCGGCCGCTCGACGTCGGTCGGCGATCGTGGTACCGTTTTGATTCACTTCACCATTAGTCGTTCCGCACGGTATGCCTTCCGGAACGCCGAAGAGGAACATATATGAAAATTCTGCTAACAAATGATGACGGCATTGACAGCCCAGGTCTCGCTGCGATTCGCAGCGCTCTTCAGGATGAACATGATGTGTGGGTGCTGGCGCCTCAAAGCGAGCGCAGCGCCATGTCGCATTACATTACGGTTAAGGACCCATTGAAAGTCGTGCAGGTGGATGCCCAAGCCTACTCCTCGAGCGGGTCACCCGCGGATTGTGTCATCCTCGGGCTCCTTGGTGCCTTGCCCGTCGAGCCGGATGCTGTTGTGTCCGGAATCAACCTCGGCCCGAATCTCGGTACGGACATTATCTATTCCGGAACCGCTGCAGCGGCGCGTCAAGCCGCCATCATGGGAAAGCCTGGGATCGCACTTTCAATCGACGCCTTCAACGCTCCCTTCTATTTCGACTCATTTGCGGAGTTCGTGCGGGAGCACGTCGAGGAGCTCGTGGAGCTCTGGGACAGCGAGCACTTCATCAACATCAACAGCCCGAATACGCCGGAGCCGAACAAGCCCGCGGAAATCACTTCGCCGAGTACGCGAATCTACCACGATAAGCTCTCGGAGTACCGCACGCCCCGCGGCGAGATCTATTTCTTTATGGGCGGTGCTCCCGTAACCTCGGAATTGGAACCCGGTACGGATTGGCACGCCGTATCACAGGGTGTGATATCGGTCAGTCCCATATACATTAAGCCGGTCAATCACAAGGAGGATGCTGCCTACCGCGATGCAGCTTTCGTACGGCAGCGGGCGTAGCCGGTTGCGGTAGGCACGCGCAGTCATGGAAGAAGCGATCCGTCTCCTCCAAGAAGAACGCTACGGGGAAGCCCTCAAGAAGCTTCTGTCTTTGGACGTCGGTGAAGAGGAGTTCCCGGAGCTCTCCTACTACATCGCGCTGTGTTACACCCACTTAGAACGCTACGATGAGGCCGTGCTCTACCTCGAGCAGGCCGTTACCTCTCAGCTCGATTTCCCCAAGCAGTATCAGAGCCGGATGATTCTCGGCTACATTTACGCGGTTACTGAGCGGTACCGTCTGGCTGAGTTCGAGTTTTCACGGCTCCTCGAGGATGGATATGAGTCCGCCAAGGTGTACTCCGCTCTTGCTCACGTGAGCTACATGCAGGAAAAGGTCACCACTGCCATCTCCCACCTGGAGAAGGCCCTCGAGATCGATCCGGAGAACTCCACGGCTAAGAACTCACTCGGTTTCATTATGGCGGATCAGAACATTCGTTTACCCGACGCGTTGAATTACTGCCGGCAAGCCGTTCAGGCAAAGCCGAACAACCCCGCATATCTCGACTCTCTGGGTTGGGCCTTCTATAAGCTCGGCAAGCGAGAGAATGCACAGCGCTTATTGGAAGAAGCGCGGCGTCGGGCACCCGAAGAGGAGTCCATTCGTGAACATCTCGAGGTGGTCCGTGGAGGCTAGGGCTATCCAATACCAACATGCTTCAGCAACGCGCCGCGGACGCATCGGCGTAGTCATCGTTTTAGTTCTGGTCCTCTTTTCCGGGTCAGCGCAGGTGTTCGGCCAGGCGGATACTTCGGATGACGGCCCCGGTATCGACATGGACAGCGTGGAAGCCCGGGAAGAGTTTCGGTGGGGCGTTCGAGCCTACCACAGTGGCCGATTCAATGAAGCCATTCGATCCTTTTCCCGCGCACTCTCGCTCGAGACCGAGAACGAGAGTGCGCGACTATGGTTGGGGCATGCCTACTATCGCTCGGGCTTGGTAGACGCCGCCCTGGCGGAGTGGGAGTATGTAGCCGAGCGCGGAGACGAGGCGGGTTATTTGTCTTCGGTCATTGCGCGGGTGCGACGCGAGCGCAGCATTGCATCTATTCTGGCGGAAGCGGATCGCTGGGTAACGACGACGGAGCTGCAGGGGCGCGTGGGCGAACGGACGCTGTTTCACAATCCTAGCTCCGTCCGGCCGCGCTCGGACGGAAGCTTCTACGTTGTCTCTTTCGCCACAGATGAAATACTGGTCATGAATCCCAACGGGGTGGTGCTGCGGCGGGTGCAGGGCGGCGTTCAAGGCTTCGTGCAGCCCTTCGACATTGTGGAAACCGAGGATTCGCTCTTTGTGACGGAGTTCGGGGCGGACCGTATCGCAGAGCTAGACCCGAGCGGCGGACGTCGGAGAACCTTCGGCACGAGCGGTATCGGCGAGGCTAATCTCCTCGGGCCGCAATACCTTGCGTATGATGGGAATGGAACCCTCTACGTGAGCGATTGGGGCAATGCACGGGTATGTAAGTTCACAACCGGCGGTGAGTTCGTGCAGTGCTTCGGTGAAAGCAGCGATTTCTTCCGCGGTCTTGCAGAACCGACCGGAATCGTTGTTCAAGACGAGCGGGTATACGTGGCGGATGCCGCACAACGGGCGGTGTTCGTATTCGACGAAAGCGGCAATCTGATCCGTGAAATCTCCAATGTCGGACTCAACCATCCCGAAGGACTCGCGGAATTCGACGAAGAACACCTGTTGGTAGCGGATCGAGGCCGCCTCCTGCTGTTAAACATTGCGGATGAAGTGGTTTCGGAGTTCAGTGACGTTACCGCGTATCCCGGTCGGGTGAGCGCTGGAGCTGTAGATGCGAATCAGAATCTTGTTGCCACCGACGTGGAACGGGATCGGCTGATCTTTCTCAGTCCCGTGTCGGAGGTAT
>CAYFQV010000012.1:5598-9529 GCA_964345195.1 uncultured Spirochaetaceae bacterium | reverse complement strand
GCCACCGACGTGGAACGGGATCGGCTGATCTTTCTCAGTCCCGTGTCGGAGGTATACTCCGGTCTCACTGTGCATGTGCGCCGGGTAGTCTCGGAGGCATTCCCGGAGGTCTTTGTCGATGTTTCCATTGAGGATGCCCGCGGAAACCCGGTGGTCGGCTTGGAAGACGAAAACTTCCTGGTGACGGAGAATCGGCTTCCGGCTGAGGAATTGCGAGTTGCACAGGCTGTCGCGGATAGTCCGGCTTCGGACGCCGCGCTTGTGGTTGATCGATCACCGCGTGCGGCGGACTACCTCGCGCAGCTCGGCGAAACCGCGAACGCGGTGGCGCGTGCTCTCGGAGGGTCATCTTCTATACGTATGGTGTCGACTGCAGAGGAGCCGGCGCTCATGGTGGGCGCCGGAGCGCCCGCGGGACGGTTCGCCGACGCTGCGCAATCTTCTGCGGGAATCGGCCCCTCCTGGTCGTTCGACCGCGGCCTCCGTTTCGCCGCGGGCGAGCTTTTTCAAAGCCGAAACCGCCGCGCGATGGTATATCTCAGCACCGGACGGCTCGGGGCCCAGGCGTACCAGGACTATCAGCTTCGCGAGTTGGCGGACCTCATGATCAACAACGACATCCGTTTCTATCCGGTCTATGTGACGAACGAGGCGGTGTCGCCGGACCTGGAATTCTTGGCGGAAGAGACCGGCGGTAGCTCTTACTACGCGTATCGACCGAAGGGGCTCGACGACGTGGCCCGCGAGATAGAGACCGCGCCGAGCGGCCGCTACACGCTACGGGTGTTATCCCGGAGTGACAGCGATTTCGGGCGTGGTTATATCCCGATCGAGGTCGAGGCGTATTTGATACAGCGCAGCGGACGCGGGGAGTTGGGCTACTTTGGTCCGACGGGACAATAGTGGGCCGGCCGGGCTGCTCGGCTTGCTGAAACGACTTCGGGCTAAGCTCCGGGCACGACGCCGGGCTCGTAGGGCTCATTGGGAGTCTTTATGCACACGCTGCGGACTGTGCTGCTATGAGCGGAGCATTCATGGCCGGGAGGTGATCGTCCATCACCATCGACCCTGTCGCTTCTTGGACGTGGATTCCAACATGTGCACCGTCTACGACCGCCGTTTCGAGATGTGTAGGGAGTGCCGGAGGGTAACCATCTTCCACGCGCTTTTCGATCCGGGTATGCCGCCGCAGTGCGGCTACGTCCAATACTACCGCCGCAATTTCTCGCAACGGCTCCGAGAGTGGCTGGGGCTCAAGCGATAAGGTTTCCACTGTCGCTGCGGTTTGACGAGGATATACCCCGCTATTAACTTACCGATGACCATAGCGGTATGATATTTCAACGCGTCGAGATCGCACAGAGGAACTATGGCACCCGGCAATGCCGAAAAGACGGTACAGAAAAGCAAAGAGCAGGTCAAAGAGCCCGATATGTATCGGGTGGTGCTTCATAATGACGACTATACACCCATGGAGTTTGTAGTTGACGTCATTGTGAAGGTCTTTCGTAAGTCGGTCATGGATGCCACGAACATCATGCTGCGTATCCATAAGCAAGGCCGCGGTACGGTCGGCACGTTTACCCACGATGTCGCTCAAACCAAAGCCCAGCAGGTTCACAAAATGGCACGGGAACGTGATTTCCCGTTGAAGGCAACAGTCGAGAAGGCGTAGGTGTCCGGGCGTGTGAAGCGCAGCGGACTCCTTCGAGAGTTAATGCCGCCGAGACCGCAGCGGTCCGCGGTCGGGACGGAGAACAATGGCCATGAGAATAAATCGAGAGCTACAGGTTGTACTCAACGCCGCCTATCAAGAGGCGAAACAGCGGGATCACGAGTATCTTACCCCGGAGCACGTGCTGTACGCAGCTCTGCATTTCGACTATCCGCGGGCGATCCTCGACGAGTGCGGCGCCGAGCCCGACGAGATCCGAACAGAGATTGACGAGCATCTGAAAGAGAAAGTGCCCGTCGTGGAGGGCAGTGATCCGTTCCAGTCGCTCGGCTTTCAGAACGTGATCGAGCGAGCGGTCTTCCACACCGAAAGTGCATCGAAGGAAGAGGTGGATATGGGAGATATCCTCGTTTCCATCTTTGATGAGGAAGAGTCATTCGGTGCGTACTTTCTCCGAAATGCGGGCATCCAGCGCATAGATCTGCTCGAAGTGATTTCTCACGGCGTTTCCGGTTTCGAGTCCGGGGATGACGGCGAGGAAGCAAGCTCGGGCGAAGGACCGACCGGAGATGAAGAGGCGACCGGCAATGCCGAGTTCGAGACGGCGGAGGAAGAACAGGAGGAGAAGCAGGGAGGTCGCAAGAAGAAAGACGTCCTCTCCCAGTTCACCACCGATCTCACGGAATCCGCCAGGAACGGCGAGCTCGAGCCCCTTATCGGCAGAGAGGATATTTTGGAGCGGACGATCCAGGTGCTGTGCCGTCGTATGAAGAACAACCCGGTGCACCTCGGCGCGACCGGCGTCGGCAAGACCGCCATTACCGAGGGGCTTGCACAGCGTATTGCTGATGAGACTGTTCCTGCGGCGCTGAAGGACCACCACGTCTATCGGCTCGACATGGGCGGAATGATCGCCGGGACCAGGTATCGCGGCGACTTCGAAGAGCGGATGAAGCAGATCATCCAGACTCTGGAGAAGCGGGACGATGCCATTTTGTTCATTGATGAGATTCACACGCTGGTAGGTGCCGGCGCGGTGTCGGGAGGCTCCATGGACGCCTCCAATATGCTCAAGCCGGCGTTGGCATCCGGCAAACTTCAATGTGTCGGGGCAACCACGGACGAGGAGTACCGCAAGTATTTCGAGAAAGACCGTGCCTTGTCTCGCCGGTTTCAGAAAATAGAGGTGGCCGAGCCCTCCGAGGAAGACACCGTCGAGATCCTGAAGGGCTTGCAGTCGAAGTACGAGGAATACCATAACGTCCGCTATACCGATGAAGCCATTCGCCAGGCGGTGCATCTTGCCGCGGAGTACATTAACGACCGCAATCTGCCGGACAAGGCGATCGATGTTATCGACGAGTGCGGAGCAAATATGCGGATGAAGATCGCCGCGACAGACGAGCCTGGCGAACCAATGGAGATAGATGAATCTCACGTAGAGCACGTCATTGCCAAGATGGCCAAAATCCCTGAGAAAAGCGTATCTACGAACGAAAAGGATCGGCTCAAGAACCTCGATCCTGATTTGCGGAGCGTCGTGTATGGCCAGGATACCGCGGTCAACGACGTGGTGCAGGCGGTCAAGCGCTCACGCGCGGGCTTTCGCAACCCGGACAAGCCGGTTGCCAGTTTCCTCTTCGTTGGGCCGACCGGTGTCGGTAAGACCGAGCTGGCGCGGCAACTCGCCTCCACTCTCGGAATCGCCATGCACCGCTTCGACATGAGCGAGTACCAAGAGAAGCACACGGTTTCGCGTCTGCTTGGGTCTCCGCCGGGATACGTGGGCTTTGACGAGGGTGCCCAGCTCACCGACGCGATCCGCAAGACTCCCCACGCGGTGTTGCTGCTCGATGAAATCGAGAAGGCTCATGCGGACGTTTATAACGTGCTGTTGCAGGTTATGGATTACGCCACCATGACCGACAACACCGGCAAGAAGGCGGATTTTCGAAACGTCATTATCATAATGACCTCGAACGCGGGCGCTCGAGAGATAGGTAAGCCGATGATCGGTTTCGGCCGTCGTCGTGTGACCGACGAAGCCGTCAACGACGCGGTTGAGAACATCTTTTCGCCTGAGTTCAGGAATCGCTTGGACAAAGTGGTCGTCTTCAGTCCGCTTGGCCACGAGGTTATAGAAGACATTGTGCAGAAGGAGATTGACTCCTTTAACCAGCAGCTTGCCGACAAGAGCGTCAAGCTCGAGCTCACGCCGGCGGCGCGCAGCTGGCTTGCTGAGCACGGCTATTCCGA
>CAYFQV010000012.1:4045-5498 GCA_964345195.1 uncultured Spirochaetaceae bacterium | reverse complement strand
GCTCCCGAGCGCGCCTCTCCGGAGGGGATAGTAGCGGCCGGTGGCAATGTGTCACCGGGCATGCTCTTATCGGCCTACTCTCAGGGCATCTTCCCGTGGTTCTCGGAGTACGATCCCATTCTGTGGTGGAGCCCCGACCCGCGTTTCGTGCTGTTTCCCCAAAAACTTCATGTTTCCAAGACCATGCGGAAGTTCCTGCGGCGCTCATTGCTTTTCTTTACGGTGGATGAGGCCTTCGACGAAGTGATCGTCGCGTGTGCCAAGGCGCCGCGGCGGCATCAAGACGGTACCTGGATCACCAACGAAATGCTTACGGGATATCAGGAGATGCACCGGCTTGGCTACGCCCATTCGGTTGAGGTGTGGGAGCCATCCGCGAATGGTGCAGAGACGCACAGCGACCGAGGTCGTTTGGTGGGCGGGCTATACGGCGTTTCGCTGGGACGTGTGTTCTTTGGAGAGTCCATGTTTTCCCGGGCATCCAACGCGTCGAAGGCCGCTTTCATTGTGCTCGTGCGTAGGCTCATTGACGAGAACTTTCAGCTCATTGATAGTCAAGTGTACACAAAGCATCTCGAGAGTTTGGGCGCGGAAGACATCTCTCGCGAACACTACCTCGAGGTGCTGCAGCAGGGGCTGAGCTACCCGACCTTCAAGGGGACTTGGCGGGGCCTCCTCGATCCCAAGCTGCCGTGGGAGCCTACAGCGGTGAGGATTGCGGCCCCGCGCAGCTAACAAGGTCGGACATTCAGTAGGAGAACCCGCTTCCCCCGACGAACTCCCGGAGCATCGAATTTTCCGGCACGTAGCGTTCCGGGATGGGAGTAAAGTTGTTGAGAAAACTGAGCAGTCGAACAGCCTCATGGTAGACGTCGTGGCTGGGCTTGACTTCACTCAGTAGGGGCACGCAGTGAGTACGCAGCACACCGAGCTCGTAGTCGAGGGCGGAATTGAACGCTGCATCGGCCTGGTCTTGGAAGGGAAAGATGTTGCGATTCTCGCCGCGCCGAACCGATGGCCACATGTTCAGTGTGTCCAAAGCGCTGTGGCCGCGAAACTGGTAGTCACGCACAATCCGGCGAATCAGGCGGTTATCCGTCGTCGAAACTCGGTTATGATCGTCGAGATTCAGTTGGGTAAGCGCGGAAACGTATACCTTGTACTTTGTGGCCCCGCTTACCCGCGGTGTCAGCTCCTCGTTCAACCCGTGTATTCCCTCCATTAGAAGAATGCCGCTGGGCGGGAGGTGGACCTTCGTCCCGGAAGGCTTGCGTTGGCCGGTCCGGAAGTCGAAATCCGGGACCTCCACCTCCTGCCCGTCGAAGAGTGCGACGAGGTGCTCATTGAGCAATGAAATATCGATTGCCTCAATGTGCTCCAAGTCGTATTCGCCGTTCTCGTCGAGGGGAGTATGCTCTCTGGGTACGAAGTAGTTGTCGAGCCCAATGCTTAC
>CAYFQV010000012.1:0-3945 GCA_964345195.1 uncultured Spirochaetaceae bacterium | reverse complement strand
ACGAGCGGTCCGTGAGAGATGTCCACTGTTCGGCCACAAGTGTAGACCGGGATCTTGCTGTCGTTGCGGTGCTTGAGCAGGAGCGCCGTGTCGGACATGTCGTGTTCTTCGAAGTAGCGACGAGCGTCGCCGTAGGCGTAGATGCGCCGTATGATGGCGCGATCCTCGGCAACGATTTCATGCATTTTTTGGGATAGGGCTTCGAGCTCCTGGGAGCTGACCGGCTCGCCGTCGTCGAAGTGATAGTAATACCCGTCCCCGAGAGAGTGACCGATTACGAGGTGACGCTGTGGTGTAACTTCCAGCGCCGCCATGTAGAGGAGGAAGCAGAGACTCCGCCTGTAGACCCGCTGGCCCTCGCCGGAGTTCAGTGTTACCGGCCCCAAGGCGGTGTTTACGTCGACCCGGTAAAACAGACTCGTGATCTCATTGTTCACGCTTACTGCAACAACAGGGTACTCCTCGTGCCACGGCTCATGCTCTTCAATCAAATCGGCCACGCGGCTTCCGGTGCGGACCGTCACCGTCCGGCCATCGGGAAATGTTACGTCTACAGTGTTCATAATCGGTTTATATGTTTATCGCGTTCTGGGTAGCGAGGCGATCTCATCCTCTGAGAGTGATCGCTTTACTTGATAGTTCGGCTGATCGGTCTTTACCGTGAGGGCCTCCGCGAGGGGCTCTTGGTGTTCAGACGCGATCAGTCGGACCACCGGGGCCTTTGGATCCGCATCATTCGTATCAACGACAAAGCCCCGGTAGCCGTTCTTGAGCTGCACATAGCTACCGATAGGGAACAGGGAGAGCTTCGCGACAAGGGCTCGTAGGACACGATCGTCGTAGAGGGTCTGACGGCCTTTGAGCAGTTCAAGCAGAGAAGCGTGGGCGTCCTGTGCCGCTCGGTATGGACGCGTAGATACGAGAGCAGCGTAACTGCTGGTTACCGCAAGAATTCGACCGTATAAGGAGAGTTTCTCATCCGTCAGCCCGCGGGGATAGCCCGACCCGTCGAGACGCTCTCGGCACTCTAAAACCCCGAGAGCGACCGGCATTGAGAAGGAGAACTCTTTTAATACTTTGAAGCCAAGCACGGTATTGGCGGTGATTGCCTTCTTTTGCTGCGGATTTAGTTTTTGATCGGTCATGTAGATCTGCGGCGGCAGCTTGACCATGCCGATGTCGTGCAGCAGCGCCGCGGTCCCAAGCTCAATAAGCTTGTGCGGAGGCAACTTGAAGGTGATGCCTACCACAACTGAGAGCAACGCCGTTTTTACGGAGTGCTCTACCAGATAGTTCTTGCTTTGGTTTTGCAGCGCACTAAAGCGAAGCAGATACCGACGTTGCTCTCTCACTTCGTCCGCCATTTGGCGCATCCGCTCCGAAATCTCTCGCTGAGGCAGCTCGTTCTTCGTTACGAAGTTAGTGAAGATCCGCTCGGTGAAGCTCAGGAGCTCGTCGAAGATGGCCTGCGCCGCCTTCAGTGCCTCCGTTTCTTTTCGCCCTTCTTCGTACGATACGACCGGTGCATCATTCGAGGCGCCGGGTGTGTGCGCGGTCGGCGGAGCATCTACGGGCTCGCCGTCGGTATACAGATACGAGTAGCCCCACGCCATGAGACGCTTCTTGAGTGCTTCACTGAGCGGTGTTTCAGGTGAGAGGAGAATGTACTTCTCGTCCAGAAACGCGGGCCGGCTGAAGTATTTTCCGCTCTCGATGCTTTGCAGAAGCTGTTTTTGCATCTATTCGATCCGTTGACCGCCGGAAAGCCTATTGGCTACACTTACACGCATAGAGTATAGGAGAAACCTAATTGAAATTTAAGCTGATTTTCGCTCTGTTCAACGGGGTAGTGATCCTATCGTTTCTGTTCATTTTTCTCATGCCCATCTTTTTTCTGGGTTGGGAGTATACCCAGTTATTTTGGTCGAGCAACTGGATTCTGGCGGCCGCGTTTGTGGCGGTCATGATTGGGCTCAACTCTTACTTTATCGCGAACTGGAAACTCTTCTCTTACTTAGAGGCCGAGAACTGGCACGGCCTGATTGCCTATCTGGAAGACAAAGTATACAAAAAGAACCGTTTTAGGAAACAACACGTACGTGTTCTTGTCAACACATACGTCGTTGTGGCGCAGCCCGAGAAGATAGGAGAGCTCGAAGACTATTTGCGCCAGGAGCGACCGCGCTACGTGCCGAGCTTCGCTTTGCATTTCGGGATTCCTCACCTGATACGCAACGATCCCCACGATATCGAACGCTACTATGGCGAGATGCGGAGCAAACGCGGCTGCAAGGATCGGCGCTGGATCGATTGGTCGTACGCCTTCGCTCTCATGCTGCAGGAGAAGCATGAGCATGCAAAGGGGGTCCTCTTGAAGCTGCTCGATTCGGTAAAAAACCCCGTGCTGCGACTGCTTACCGCCTACCTCTTGGATGCATTCTCCGTCTCTGATAATGAGGTGCGAAGCCGTGTGGTGGAGGAGAAACGGCGCCTGCAGAGTGCTTACTCAAACTCTCAATGGGAGCGGGAGGTCGAGAAGAATCGCGGCAACCTCCAGGTAGTCGTCCTGTCCAAGCTCATACGCGATGCAAGCAATTGGGCCTTCGGTGACGGCTCTCAAGCCGCCTGACCGGTGCCCGACGTCGAGTTTGCGACTCCATTTCTCACTGGTCCGAAATCAAGCTGCTCAGGTAGGCATAAGTAACTCAGCACATAGGTAACTCAAATGGAAAATAAGTTTTACAAGTCGGACAAGCTATCCAACGTCCTTTACGACATTCGCGGCCCTGTGCTCTCCGAGGCAAAACGCCTCGAGGAGGAGGGCTTCAAGGTTCTCAAGCTCAACATCGGTAACACTGCGCCGTTCGGCTTCGATGCTCCGGACGAGCTGTTCCACGATGTAATTGTGAATCTTCGCGACGCTCAGGGTTACTGCGATAGTAAGGGACTTTTCTCCGCGCGCAAGGCGGTCATGCAGAACTACCAGCGCAAGGGGGTCCTGGACGTCGGCATTGATGATATCTACATCGGCAACGGCGTGAGCGAGCTGATCAGCATTGCCATGCAGGCCCTGCTCAACCGCGGAGACGAGATGCTGATTCCGGCACCGGATTACCCACTTTGGACTGCGTCGGTCACCCTGTCAGGGGGCACGGCCGTTCACTATCGCTGTGATGAGGAGGCGGACTGGGTCCCGGACCTGGACGACATCCGCTCGAAGATTACCGACAAGACCAAAGGGATCGTCGTCATTAATCCGAACAACCCCACGGGAGCCGTATATCCCCGCGAGATTCTGGAAGGGATTCATCGGATCGCCGCGGAACATGGTCTGATCCTCTTCGGGGACGAGATCTACGAGAAGATCGTTTACGACAATGCACGACACACCTCACTCGCGAGTATTGCGCAGGATGTATTCTGTGTCACCTTCAACGGTCTCTCGAAGGCCTACCGTGCGCCGGGCTTTCGTGCAGGCTGGATGGTGCTCAGCGGCCGAACCTCCCTTGCCGCGGATTACCAGCAAGGACTCGAGCTGCTTTCCAACATGCGCCTCTGTAGCAACGTGCCGGCTCAACTTGCCATCCAAGCTGCGCTCGGAGGCTATCAGAGCATTGAGGACCTTGTTGCGGAAGCGGGTGCTCTTCGACAGCAGCGAGACTACGCGTGGGAGCGTCTGACGCAGATTCCCGGCATTACCTGTAGTAAGCCCAAAGGCGCCCTCTACTTGTTTCCGCGGCTCGATCCGGAGCGCTTCAATATCCAAAACGATCAACAGTTCGTTCTGGACCTCCTGAAAGAGACGCGAGTGTTGGTTGTTCACGGCACCGGCTTCAATGCGGGTGACAGCAACCATTTTCGAATGGTCTTTCTGCCGGACGAGGATATCCTCGGAGAGGCAATGGACGGCTTGGCGGATTTCCTCAGTTGGTACGCGCAATGATC
>CAYFQV010000011.1:38682-40191 GCA_964345195.1 uncultured Spirochaetaceae bacterium | reverse complement strand
GCCGCCTCATGAATCCGATACATGCCTTGCACGCCGACTGCGTACCAGCCGTCTACGCTGGGCAAATAGTAGCCGCCGGCGGCGATCTGCCACCCGAGTTGATCCCGCCACCGTTGGTAGGAGAGACCCATTCCCCCGACGAAGCTCGCAAAGCCGCCGAGCGCTTGGTCGAAGGTGGAAATCGTACCGGCCGCGGGGTTATCCGCGGCGGTGCCGGTTTCAACGTCTCTGATCTCGGCGTCGGCCCGATCCGTTTCAGAATTACTTTGAGCGTTCAGACTTGCCGCGCCACAGAGCAGTGCAAGGACAATAAGGCCGGCGATTAGCTGCAGACTTGGTAAGACAATCAGTATGCCGCCCGTGCGGCGGGCTTGAGTGCGGGACATGACGATGAGGAGCCTCCTGTACTCTAAGCTACATATTACTCTCCGCTTCACTCCGGTACAACAACAAGGTATCGGGATGCTGAGGTCGAAGATACCCTTGTACGAAATCATTTACCGTGCGCTCATCGACTTCGGTGAAATCCATGAAAAACAAATCACTGCGGAGGGCAAGGCGATCTCGGTCCTCAGGACTTGTTGCTCGAATACTGCATTCCGAATTGTTGAAGACTCCATAAACTGTGATATGCACTGAAGCGATTTGCCCCACATTTCGCTACGCTGCAGTGTTGGCATTGACACATGACATGCATTCCCAAATAGTAAGGAGCATAGCGTTGTGGCGCGCACGCGATTGCGCGATCTGGTTTTCTTACAAGGGACGGGAGGCGCGCATGGCGGACCCCCTCGAGAAGGTCCTGGGCAGGAAAATAAACGGAACGCGGGTTATCCCGCTTGTTGTGAAGATCGTGGCGATCTTCACGGTTTTTCTTCTGCTCTCGAACTTTGCAACAAATTATATCAATCTCATGCTGAATCGCGGAGAGCAAATTCGTCTGCTGAACGACTTGCTTATACAGGATCTGAAGGAGCTGTATACCTTCGCAAACAATCAGTACGATATCTACCAGTTCCAAGAAAACCTGGATACGACCGTGTCCAACCTTGAGCAGAAGGGACGGTCGACGTTGAACGGTGACAAGGCGGTTGCGCTCGGCGTTAATCCCGACGGCAGCATCTTCTTCCAAGGTACGAACCTTGACGATGTCGAGGGGTTTCCGGACGAAACAGCCCTGGAGCGCATGAATAGCGACCAGGATGCGGACAAGCAGCAAGGGAGTCTGTACTTCGACTTTGCCGGGAACCGCTACTTCGGTGTCTTCAAGTACAGCCCGCGCTGGGAGATGTTCATTCTCCGAGCTGAAGAGCTCAATGAGTTCTACGCCGGATCGGTGCGAATATTTCGCAACGTCTCGTACATTATTGTCGGGCTGACGATTCTCGTCGTGATCGTCGGTGTCTTCCTGATCCGCTATATCCTTCGATACGTCCAGCAAATCACGCAGCAAATCATGAAGATGCAGGAACAACAGCGTTTGGGCGTAATTGATATGGGCGCGGCGCC
>CAYFQV010000011.1:36616-38582 GCA_964345195.1 uncultured Spirochaetaceae bacterium | reverse complement strand
ATTCGACACATTCACGAGTACCGCGGTGATATCGGCTCCATTATTGGTGACGCGATTCTCGCCATGTTCGGCTTGGTCGGCAGCGGCGGTGATAGCGGGACCAGCACGAACAAGTCCGTGGACGCGATCTACGCCGCGTATCGAATCCACGACGTTGCCGCCGACCTCCGGAGTGAAATGCACAAACGAAAGGAGCGAATCGTTCAGCAGCGCGGCGGCTTGACCGAGCCGGAAGAACGTATCTACCGCGCCGTGCTTGTTGAGGTTGGTGTCGGTCTTGACGGCGGCGAGGTCTTTTACGGACGTATTGGGTCCAACGAGCGCATGACGAACACCGTTATCGGGGACAACGTCAACAGCGCAGCTCGACTCGAGGGACTGACCCGGCTCTACAAAGTACCTGTCATCTGTTCCGAATACGTCAGAACCGAGGTCGAGAAGGACTTCGCGGATTTTTACTTCATGGAGCTTGATATCACACGGGTGAAGGGAAAGACCGAAGGAGTTCGCATCTACTGGCCCATTCACCGTGAGAAAATCGATGACGAGATGCAAGAGGACATGAACCTCTTTCAAGAGGGGCTGCGCCTGTACTACGAGGGGAGCTGGGAAGACGCCTTGCCGCTGTTCGACAAGTGTAAGCTTCCATTGTCGGATGTGTTCAAAGAGCGAACGCAGTCCGGACCTGCACCGGATGACTGGGACGGCATATGGACAATGAAAGAGAAGTAAACCAGAACCAACCGCAGGGTAGCGGTGAAGAGGATGGCAACGCCCTCGTCGAGCGCAGCAAGATGCTCTTCCTCCAAGAGGTCTTGGAGCAGGCCGGCCAGGAAGCTGCGCAGTACGACGTCCATGAGGAGTTCGCGAAGACCAAGCGAAACCGATCCCTGATCGTTCCGGGAGTCATTCTCCTATTGGTCGCCGTGTTCGGCGTCGGCATGTACTTCACAACGCAGGAAATCCAGTCGAGTACGCAAGACGTCCAGGTGACACTCGGAGATATGGAAGATGTGGATCTCATGGAGGTGCTGGATACCGCTCAGCGTCTCGAAAATCAGATTGTGGGAGTTCAAGATCGGATTAACAGCCAGGAAAACGAGCGAGACGAGCAGATCGAAGAGATCCGGGGGGATCTGGAGCGGGATATTCGGCTGATCCGAGAGCGGACAAACCTATCGGAGGGTGATCGCAACACGCGCATTGCAAACGCGCGAAACGAGGCCGAGCAGGAGATCCAGGCGCTTCAGGATGAGTATGCCGGCCGGATAGCCGAAGCCGAAGAGGAATTGGCCGACCTGCAGCAGCGCTTGGATCAGTATGATTCTCGGAGACTCGAGCGAGCGAAGCAGCAAGAACAAGTTTTGAATAATCAAGCGCAGTTGCATGACATGGAAATGCAAGAGCAGCGTGAGGAGTACGAGCAGCGTATCGCCGACATTCGCAGTAATTACGAGGAGCGAATCGCGGAGCTCGAAAGCTTCCAAGAGGAGTTCGAGCAGCGGATGCGGGAACGTCAAGAACGGGAGCTCGAACAACTCAGGAGAGAAATCACGAGACAGCTCACGCTTCGATACAATCCGGACCTCAGCGACGACGAGATCGCGAGCCTCCTCACCGAAGCCTTGGAGGAAACACTTCTGAACCGGAGTGAAATCGCGGATTTCGACCAGCGCCTCTCCGTGGAGGACGTGATCGCTCAGGACGCCTATCAAAGCCTGGCCGCCGAGGTGAGCGGTTTTCAACAAATCATGAGCCGTGTGCAAGAGGTTCCGTACGAGAACAGCATTCCACGCGCGTTGGAGCAGCTGGAGTATCGCAATCGCCGGATCATCGAAGAATATGAAGAGATGTGGATGAAGTTGGCGGACACCATCGACCAGCGAGATGAGGTCATTGCGCAGCGGGAAGAGGTCATTGCGCAACGGGAAAATGCCATCGCACAGCGAGAAGAGGTGATTGCCGC
>CAYFQV010000011.1:33691-36516 GCA_964345195.1 uncultured Spirochaetaceae bacterium | reverse complement strand
AACAGCTCCTCAATCGCATGAGTGAGGCGGTGGCCAATCCGGTTGCATTCGTTCAGAGTACCGATCCGCGTTTTCTGTTCGAGCGGCTCCAGGAACTGCAGAACGACATTGATAGTACCGGCCAAGAAAGTGAACAAGCCGACCGACGGTTGCGACGCGAGCTCGAACGGCGCTTGACCGCGGAGATCGAAGATCGATTCGAGGAAGCGCAAGACGGCCTTCGGGATGCCGAGCAGTCGCTGGATAGCTTGCGCAGTGATTACGATGATCTGCGGGCATCCCACGAGGCGCTCATCGGCCGGCATGAGGATCTACTGAACCGCTACGAAGAGCTGGTCTCTCGGCATGAGGATCTCGCGTCGCGGCACGACGAACTTCAGGCGGCCCACACGGACCTGGAGGGTCGGCACGCGGACCTCCGGAGCCGCCACGAGGAACTCCGGGAAGAGGGGCTATCGCTCCAGGACGACTTCGACGAGGCCCGCTACGGGATCATGGTCCTCAACAATCGCGGCTGGTTCGGCCGCATCGACCTGCCGAATCGGGATATGATTGCCGACGTGGTCGCCATGAAAGAGGACGATCCGAGCCTCACGGTGGATGAAGTCACCGACCTCATGGAGGAACGCTACCCTGAAGCTGATGTCGACAAGAATGAGGTCTTCCTCGTCTTTGTGATGTACTTCAACGAGACCGAATAACAGCCAGGTAGAGTTAAGACAATACCATGATCGCACTACGAAACGTCTCTAAGTCCTACGGCATGCACCGTGCCGTAGATGAGGTGTCGTTCACCGCAAACCCCGGTGAGATTTTTGGACTCCTCGGCCCCAATGGGGCGGGAAAAACCACTGCAATCCGCATGTTGATGAATATCCTCCTCCCGGATTCCGGAGATGTCGTGATATTCGACCGTCGGATGCGGGAAGAAGACAAGACGCGGATCGGCTACCTACCGGAAGAACGCGGACTCTACCGGAAGGTCAAGGTGAAGGATATGCTCACCTACCTCGCCGATCTAAAGGGCTCCCCACGATCGGAATCCGGCCCGAGGATCGACCGTTGGCTCGACCGCTTCGAGCTGTCCGACTGGGCGAATAAGGAAATTGACTCTCTTTCCAAGGGTATGGCCCAGAAGGTGCAGTTTATCGCTAGTGTCGTCCACGACCCAGACCTGCTGTTTTTCGATGAGCCCTTTTCCGGACTGGACCCGGTAAGCGCGGATTCACTGTTGCAGTCCATCCTCGAGCTGCGGCAGGCGGGCAAGACCGTGCTAATCTCAACGCATATTCTCGAGCAGGCGGAAAAGTTGTGCGACCGCATCTTTCTTATCCATCGGGGTCGAGAGGTGCTTTCCGGTTCGCTCAAGGAGATCAAAGAGCACCGCGGACGAAACACCGTTGCCGTGGAGTTCTCGGGAGATCCGGCCGTCTTCCGAAGTATTGCCGGCGCGCAACTCGGGGTAACGTATCCGCGTTACGTGGAGCTGGAGCTTGACGAAGGCGTGGAGCCGGACGCCGTGCTCAGGGCCGTGTTGGGATCCGTGTCGGTACAACGTTTCGAAGTGAAATCGCCGTCTCTGCACCAGATTTTCGTGCAGGAGGTGGGACAGTCCATTCGGGAGATCGAGGATCGAGAAGAGGACGAGACATGAATAGGACCGTACGCGTTGCCCAGATGGAGTTTCGTCAGACCGCCATGAATCGGGCCTTTGTGCTTATGACGATTCTCGGCCCCTTCCTGATCCTGGCCATTGCCGGACTTCCCTCACTTCTCGCGTCGTCCCAAGGCGTTGAAGAGGGCACTGAAGTCGGCATAGTCGTTTCGGATCCGCAACTCGAAACAGCAATGGCACAAGCGCTGAGCGGCTCTCCGATAGAGCCGCAATTCTCTGCAAGCCCGGAGCGCTTTCGAGAAGCGGTCGAATCCGGCGATCTACAGGGTTATCTCGTTATACCCGCCGACCTGAGTGCCCAAGAAATGGTGTACCGATCCGAGTCGGGGAGCGACATCTTAGTGGCACAGCTCCTCGAGCAGGTCGTCGGCGAAATCGTGATTGGACGTCGGTTGGCCGAGGCAGGATTGAACCCCGTTGAGATTCGGGATATGACCGCTCGTCCCGGGATTAACGTGCGGGAATTTGGGGCGTCGGAGCAGGAATCCGGGGAGGACGGCAATTTCCCCACAACGATTATTGCCGGCATCGCCTTCGCCCTTCTGATTTATATGAGCGTTATTCTGTATGGTCAGGCGATTGCACGATCGGTGGTGCAGGAGAAGACCTCGAAGACGGTGGAGATCATGCTCTCTTCGGTCAGGCCCCGCGATCTTCTCTTTGGAAAGATCCTCGGGAAGGTGCTCGCCGGCGCAATTCAATACGGCGTCTACATTGTTGCAGGCTTGCTGTTCATTCTCTTTGTTGCACCGCTGTTCGATCTCACCGTTCCGGGGGCCATAAGCTTTGGGAACCTCCTCTTTCTCATTGCCTTCTTCTTGACCGGCTTCTTGTTGTACGGATCGGCCTATGCGGCTATCGGTGCGGCCGGTGAAGATGAGACCCACGTGAGCCAGCTCGGGTGGCCGCTGCTCCTCTTCCTTATTGGCGCCCTGGTTTTCTCTTCCAGCATAGTTCTGAACCCCAACAGCACAATGGCCGTCATCTTGTCGCTCTTTCCCTTTACATCTCCGATCGTCATGATGCTTCGCGTCCTGGTCGATCCACCGGTGCTGTGGCAGGTCGTACTCTGCTTTGCACTGCTTTTGGCTACGATCGGCGTGGTAGTACTGGTGGCCTCCCGAATCTTCCGGGTTGGTATTCTTATGAG
>CAYFQV010000011.1:30941-33591 GCA_964345195.1 uncultured Spirochaetaceae bacterium | reverse complement strand
TTGCATCCCGCGACGTAGCTTTCAGGGTATCATGGATTTCACGCCGCTCGTCTGGGCTATTCTCGGCATTCTCATGACGGTCTCGGAATTCATTGTTCCGGGCTTCGTCATCTTCTTTTTCGGTGCCGGGGCCCTTTTGACCGGCCTCCTCACGTGGCTCCTCGGCGGGCTCGAAGGCAACTATGTGCTACAGATCCTTATCTGGGTCGGGTCTTCCGGGCTCTCCCTTGCCTTTCTGCGCCGCTACTTCGGGAAGTCCTTTCGCGGTGAGGAGTATCACGGACCGAACGACGAAGCGATTATCGGTCATCGCGTGAAGGTGATCGAGCCCATCACTCCGGACGAGCCCGGTCGCGTACGATTTCGGGGGACATCATGGCTCGCCCGCTCCTATGATGAGAACTATGAAAAGGGTGAAACCGTAGAGATCCTTCAGACGGAGGGTAGCGGTTTCGTAGTTACACGTTCCATTCTGGGGGATGATGCCCCACCACACATCGACTAGCGTACTCGGCTGTACGGGCGCGGGCGATTGGGTGGACACCGTTACCAGAGACCATCATAGGAGGGAACCATGAGCGTTCTCGGAGGATACGGGCTGCTTGTTGGGCTCGTCGTAGTAGTATTTCTCGTCTTCTTCAAGCTCATTCGGATAGTGCCGGAGGAAGAGGCGTGGATCGTAGAGCAGTTCGGCAAGTACCAGCGTACGCTCGGGCCGGGCTTACACCTTGTCATCCCCTTCATTCAGAAGGTTGCATACCAGCACACCCTGAAGGAGGAGGCGATCGATGTCTCCCCGCAGATCTGCATTACACAGGACAACGTGCAGGTTACCGTCGACGGAATTCTCTATCTGGAGGTGCGGGACCCACTGAAGGCCAGCTACGGCATTGAGGATTACCGCTTCGCTTCAGCCCAGCTCTCTCAGACTACCATGCGCAGCGAGATCGGAAAGATCGAGCTGGACAAGACCTTTTCCGAACGGGCGGAGATCAACGACGCTATCGTGAAGAGTGTCGATCAAGCTTCCGACCCCTGGGGTATCAAAGTCACTCGCTACGAAATCCGCGACATAACGCCCACGCCCACGGTCATGCAGGCCATGGAGCAGCAGGTGAGAGCTGAGCGTGAGAAGCGCGCCGAGGTCCTTGGAAGTGAAGGTGAGCGCGAATCCCGCATCAATGTCTCCAAAGGCGAGCGGCAGGAGGCTATCAACCTCAGTCAGGGTGAACGGCAAAAACGAATCAATGAGGCGGAAGGTCGCGCGCAGGCAATCGAGGTTGTTGCAGAGGCGACAGCGGATGGGATTGCGCAAGTGGCGAAGGCGATCGGTGCGCCCAAGGGGCGGCAGGCCGTCAGCCTCCGGATAGCGGAACAGTTCATCCAGCAGCTCGGCGAGGTTCTCGACACCGCCGAGACCGCGGTCTACCCCTACGATCTGGCGCAGTTCAAGTCGGTGCTCGATTCGCTCCGTGCCGGCACGGGCGTGGGAGGGGACGGATCCTTCGGCGCCGGCGGTGAAGCCACGGACCGAGCGGGTGGTGACGGCGCGGCGACCGGTACCCAAAAGGCTGCCGCCGGCCGCACCGGTACCGGCACCGGCGGTGGATCCGGTGCGGGCTCTGCCTCCCGAGGGGGCGGTCCCGCGCACAACAGCAACTCTGCACGAATGAGGGGGGAGCTATGATCACCCTGTTACAGCCGCTCAATGTGTTCCTGATTCTAGTCGGGATCACCGTTCTTGTTGCCCTGGTTCGGAGCATCAAGATTGTGCCGGCGAGGACTATACTCGTAGTCGAGCGCCTCGGGAAGTATCTCAAGAATCTGGATGCCGGGCTTCATATCCTTGTTCCCTTCATTGACCGGGTCAAGTATCGCCACAGTACGAAGGAACAGGCCGTCGATGTACCGTCTCAGCCCTGCTTTACCTGGGATAATGTGAAGGTCGATATCGACGGCGTCCTCTACTTTAAGGTTGTCGATCCTCGTAAGGCGAGCTACGGAATCGTCGACTACCGCTACGCCACCATTCAGCTGGCTCAAACAACCATGCGTTCGGTGATCGGTAAGATGGAGCTGGATAAGTCCTTTGAGGAACGGGAGAGCATCAACGCGGAGATCATGCAAGGGATCGATGAAGCCACCGACCCCTGGGGCGTACAGATAACCCGCTACGAGATCCAGAACATCCGCGTTCCCGACGACATTCTCAAAGCCATGGAAATTCAGATGAAGGCCGAGCGGGAAAAGCGCGCCGAGGTCGCCCGGAGCTTCGGTGAGCAAGAATCGAAAGTCAACTACTCCACGGGTGTGAAAGAGGAAGCGGTGAACCGCTCCGAAGGCGAGAAGGAGCGTCGGGTCAACGAGGCGCAAGGTAAAGCCGAGGAGATCCGCTCTTTGGCGCGGGCGAGCTCCACAAGCATTCGGAAAATTGCAAAGGCTCTCGAAGAGGAAGGCGGCGAAGAGGCCCTGGTACTCCAGATCTCAGAGGGCTATATCACCGAGCTGCGCAAGCTCGCGAAGAAGGATACTCGCCTCATCCTCCCCATGGATCTTACGAACATCAACTCCGTACTCGAAACGGTGAATCGCATGGTGCAGAAGAACAAGAACCTCGGTACCGACGCCATGTAAGCCCGATCATCGGCGC
>CAYFQV010000011.1:24170-30841 GCA_964345195.1 uncultured Spirochaetaceae bacterium | reverse complement strand
CGATCGCCGAGGAAGCGGCTGTCGAAGTGGCTCGGGTAGTACATGGGACTGATCACGTCGACGTGGCGGGCGATCATGGCAATGTTTTGTCCGAGATAGTCCATCTCGTACCAAGCGTTGAATCCGAAGACATCGGTCCCAATCGGGATGTCCACGCGCTCTCTCGCCATGGCGAGGAAGGACGCCAAGGCGTCAACGCGTCGCATGCCGCTGCGTCGGTGTGAGAACTGCATGTGTCGCACCGGGCCATCGGACGGAAACCGGATATAGTCGAATTGGATTTCGTCTACTCCGCGGCGTTGAAGCTCAGCCGCAATCGAGGCGTTGTAGTCCCAGACCTCGCGACTAAAGGGATCCACCCAGTGCTCCCGCTGTACCGTGACTGACTCTCCGGTTTCTTGGTTCGTGCGCTCCACGCGCCGGCCCCAGGGCTTGCCCGAGCGGGAGTCCCGAATGGCCAAGCGTCCACCGTCGTATCGGTAGAGCTGTGCATCCTTGAAAACGACCTGCCGGGCGATCAAGTAAATTCCCGCCTCCTCGAGGCGTTTGGCCAAGGCGTCAATGTCAATGAAGTTTCGCACGGCGCCGGCTTCTTGCGGCAGATCAAGTTCGGAGTTGTAGGTAATACGACCTTCGTCGTCTTTGAAGTCGATGACGAAGGCGTTGACGCCGTGCTGCTGCGCGAAGTCAATGTGTTCCTCTAAACGCTCACCGCGCGCCTGGAGAAAGGGAATGTACATGCCGTAGCGCTCGGCAGCCTGGGCTCGGCGCGCGTCGGAGGCGGGGTCCGAATCCGCCGCGATCGCGTCCGCCGGGAGAGAACCCCGTTCGACGGTACGCCACTGCATTGCCTGATTGCCTGCCCCCCCGGTAGCCGATACGAGTTGGTACACACCATTGTCCGGGCTCGATCGCATCTCGATCTTGCCGTCGGGAGTGACGGATAGGGCGCCGATCCGTGTTGCCTCAGCCGGGAGGGAAAGGCGGCGTCGCTTGCGGCTATTGAGATCGACTGCGTAGAGCTCCGTTCCTAGTCGCGCCGCCGCGTAAAGGGTCCGGCCGGTGGCTCCGAAGGCGAGGGCGGTGAAATCATCGAAATAGTGGGCCCCGCGTTCCAAATTGCCAAAGGCGGATGATAGGTCTTCCCAGGATGAGCCACCGTCCGTGGACATGTAGATACCGTGGAAACTCGTCCCTACAACGATCCGGTCCCGATCAAGCGGGGATACCGCGACGGCGGTAAGGTACGCGTAGGTGCCGAATTGGGAACGCTGAGCCACCTCACGCCACCGATCATCGTCGTGGATGTAGACGTTCGTACCGGAGGTGGCGACGATGCGCGAGTGAGATTCCGGGGCTCGACTCACCGAGCTAAGCCGGACGGGGCGAGGGTCGTCGAAGGGATAAACCGGGTGCCGGGGCAGCCCGGCGGTAAGGGGCGTCCAGCTCCGCGTTGACTCTTCCCGGGTGTAGAGGACGCCGTTCTCCCCAAGGTGCATGAGCTTGGTGAGCACTTCGGCACTCGCGTCATGCGCGCCGTCGTCGCTGCGGTCTCCGTCCTGCGCGAGAATTGTTGTAGCCGTAAGGAGGAGATAAACAGAAAGTGCCAAGCAGGCGATAATTGGGTGCACTGCGGATCTAATGCGGATCGTCATGGCCGTTGTTGTAGCATGCGGGCATGTTCCGGTAAAGTGGAGTCATGACAGCACAGCGGTTTCCCGCAATGATCGTCGAGAAGCCCAACGATCCGAATAACGATTCACATGCTGAGCGTTCGGTTACCCGTCGCATCGGCATGCGCGCGTTGGATGAGCTCCCGGACGGTGAAGTCTTGGTGGACGTCGCGTACTCCTCGCTGAACTACAAAGACGCACTTTCGGCTACCGGCCACCCGGGCGTGACCAAAAAGTTTCCCCATACTCCCGGTATTGATGCGGCCGGTACGGTGGTGGAGTCCTCCCGTGAGGATCTCCCCGTTGGAGTGAAGGTGATCGCCTTCGGGTACGACCTGGGAATGAACACAGCCGGAGGCTTTGGTCGCTACATTCGGGTGCCCGGAGAGTGGCTGCTGCCACTTCCTGAAGGATTGTCTCTTCACGATGCAATGGTCTACGGAACGGCCGGATTTACCGCGGCCTATTCTATTGAGAAACTGCGATCAGCCGGGATAACGGAGAATGGAGAGGTGTTGGTAACCGGCGCAAGCGGCGGTGTCGGCACGATTGCGGTGGCGCTCATGGCGCGTCTGGGCTTTCACGTCACGGCCATGACCGGAAAGCGGGAAGCTCAGACACTGCTGGAGCAACTCGGGGCCGCCGAGATCATTCCACGAACCCGGGAAGACGACATCCGTAAGCGACCCCTGGAATCGGGTCGCTGGAACGCCGTCGTTGACACCGTCGGCGGCGCACCCCTCGTGCAGGCGCTCAAGGAAGTCCGGTATGACGGGGTCGTGACATGCTGCGGCGTTGCCGCCTCTCCCGAGCTTGCCACGACGGTCTATCCCTTCATCCTCCGAGACGTGAGTCTGATCGGCGTGGATTCCGTGAACTGCAGCGAAGGAGAGCGGCGTACCATTTGGTCGCGCCTGGCCGGAGAGTGGGGCCTTCCCTCGGATCTCCGCCGGATGCTCTCACGAGATGTGGAGCTCGCGGAAATCGACTCGGAGATCGATGCCATGCTTGCCGGTCGGCATGTCGGACGAAGCGTTGTTGTACTGCCGACGGAGACTGCCGGTTCTGCGACAGCAAGCGATGGTTGATCATACGATCAACGCACGGTGACCGAGCCATATCGATTTGCCCCCGAGCGCATCCCGCCGGGTTGACGGACGGTTGCGATGAGCGGTCCCGTCGGGTTCCAGTGGTCCCCGCAGGGATCGTCCGCCAGTCGGATTACCCCGAGATCAGGTGATGTTGCTGGATGCGGCCCACATGTTTATGCCGCCTTCTTGCGCGTACTGATCGATCTCCGTGAGTTCCTCCTCGGTGAACTCGAGATTGTCCAAGGCGCCCACGTTGTCTTCGATTTGTGATGGGCGGCTTGCTCCAACCAGAACCGAGTTGACCCGGGGATCTCGCAGCGCCCAAGCGAGCGCCATTTGGGCGAGTGATTGGCCGCGCCGTTGCGCGATCTCGTTCAGGGCCCGCACGTTCCGGAGGTTCTGTTCCTGCAGCGCTTTGTCCTTTGGAAAGAAATGTGGAAGCTGCACGGCTCGGGATTCCTCGGGAACGCCGTCAAGATACTTCGAAGTCAGAAGTCCTTGGGCAAGCGGGGAAAAGGCAATGGAACCCATGCCTTGTTTTTCCAGCTCATCCAGGAGATCATCTTCGATCCATCGGTTGAGCATGGAATAGGACGGTTGATGAATGAGAGGTCGTATTCCCATATCCCGCAGGAGTTCAGCCGCCTCGGCGGTCTTCGAAGCTGAGTAGGAGGAAATCCCGACGTAGAGGGCCTTACCCTGCTGCACCGCCGACGCCAGGGCAGCCATGGTTTCTTCGAGCGGGGTCTCCGGATCGACCCGGTGCGAGTAGAAAATATCGACGTAGTCGAGTCCCATTCGTTGGAGGCTCTGATCCAAACTCGCCAAGAGGTATTTGCGTGAGCCCCAGTTTCCGTACGGACCGGGCCACATGTCGTAGCCGGCCTTCGTTGAGATAAGGAGCTCGTCGCGGTAGGGCCGGAGGTCTTTGTCTAAAATTCGGCCAAAGTTTTCCTCGGCCGAACCCGGTGGCGGACCGTAGTTGTTTGCAAGGTCGAAGTGGGTAATACCGAGGTCGAAGGCCCGGCGACACATGGTTCGTGCATTTTCAAAGGGGCGGTCATTGCCGAAGTTGTTCCACAAGCCAAGTGAGACAGCCGGCAGCTGCAGCCCGCTGCGGCCGACTCGGTTGTAGACCATGCTGTCGTAGCGCTGTGACGCTGGAAGATAACTCATGATAATGTCTCCTATGCAGCTGCGATTTCGCAAATGCTCGCCCATTGTAGAGGTCCTCGCACGTGCTATCAATGGATGACCAGCTGTCCTCGGATCGCTCCGCCGAGATGCTGCTTGGAGTCCGTGAAGCGGTCGTGGACAGCTCCAGCGTCATCTACATGCTCAAAGCGGGCTTCCTCGAACGGCTTGCCTTCGACGTGAAACTGTGGACGCCGCCGGAGGTCATCATGGAGACGGGTTGGCGGCATCTGCCGTTGCACGTGCGCCCTCCTTCCAGCTCAAGCACCGTCGAGACTGCAGCGCTCACCACCGACGAACGAGTGTTGGCGCTCGCCGTGGAGTTCAGGCTTCCCCTCGTCTCGGAGGATCGGGAGCTGCTCATGCAGGCGGAATCCGCCGGCCTGTCCTACTTCAATGCACTCATGATGTTGATCCTGCTGTTGGGCCTGGGGCGCTGCGACCGGGAAGAGCTCACTATATTTTGGTCGCGCCTCCTGGCGGTGGGCCACTACTCCGACCGGGTCGGCACCTTCGCCGAAGAGGTCGCGTCGCGCGTCCTTCTCCTGACGGGACGGTCGTGATACAGTAGGCGACATCTCAGTATGCGTGACCATGAATTTCCGGTATTCAATACCTACAGCCGCTACCTCCAGCGCCGTCACGGCGGGAAGACCTACCGCGTCGCCGTAGACGGTGGTTTCTCATGTCCGAACCGACTGTCCGGCCGTGAGAGTGACGGATGCAGCTTCTGTGATAGTCGAGGGGCGCGTGCGGACTACCAACAGACCGTCGCGTCCATCCAAGCCCAGGTGAATCGAGGTGTCGACTTCCTCTCGAAACGCTACGGCGCGGAGTACTTCGGTCTCTACTTCCAAGCCTTCACCTCCACGTTTGGTACGCCCGAGGAGCTGAAGCGAATCTACAATGCGGGGCTGGACGCGTACCCATTTCGAGAGCTCATCGTCTCGACGCGGCCCGACGCGATCGACCGTGCCCGTGCGGAGCTCCTCGCCTCGTATCAGCAACCCGACCGGGATGTGTGGGTGGAGCTTGGTCTCGAGTCGGGGCATGATCGTACGCTCCGCGATATTCGACGAGGTCATGATGTGGAAGCCTTCACGCGGGCCTTTCATCTTCTGCGAAGCTTCGGGATCCACATTGGGGTTCACGTGATAAACGGCTTACCCGGCGAAGGGCTCCGGGAAATCGAGGAGACCGCGGCATATGTGGCGGATCTGCATCCAGACGGGGTCAAGATCCACAATCTCCATGTGAGCCGAGGTACGCCCCTCCACCGAGAGTTTCTAGCGGGAGGGATGACACTCCCCGCACCTGATCGGCAGATCAGCTACGCCGCCCGATTTCTTGAGTTACTGCCGCCGGATACGGTTATCATGCGTATCTCCTGCGATACGCCGCGGGACTACCGCGCGCTGCCGCGTCGTGTCGTGCCGAAGCAGCAGCTCTACCAAGCCCTTTCCGAGGAGCTTACCCGGCGCGGTACTCGGCAAGGCACGCGATACAACGCCGCATGATGGAGGATCCGGCAAGATGGCCGTCAAAGACAACGATACTCTGTCATTGATCGATCGGATCGGTGAGCATTTTCGGACGAACCTGAATAACCGCTACGTCCGACAGGCCTACACGGTTATGCCCTTAGATCCGGGAACGTGGACGCTCATTGAGGCGATAACCGAGAAGGCCGAGCATTACGCCGGGCAGGGATATACCTATCAGGAGTTGTACGAGCGCATTATCGCCCTCGCGCGCTTCGTGTATCACGCCCGCCGAGAGGTTCAGCCGCATTTACGCAGCATTCTCGGCCGCAGTACCGGCTATAGAAACGTGCCGACGTCGCAGAACGACCGTGTGCTTCGGGACATCTCGGTGAACAACTTTCCGTCCAACCTCAACATTTTAGCGGACTTGATCGATCGCCTCTATCAACACGTTGCCATGCAAGATCAAAAAGAACACAAGAACCATGCCCCGATCTATCGGAGCATCCGAGAGCTCTCGGAGTTAGGCCGCTACCTGGTGCCCAAATGAGACCTTACCTGGGATCGGCCCGTAGATCAGGAACTGCGTGCCTGTGCGGCCAACGAGCGAGCGGCGTCGAAGACTTCGGTGAAGAAGGGATTCAACTGGTCCTCCTCAACGGTCGCGTATGCAATGCGTAGATAGGCGGAGCCCACTGCGATCGTCCCGACTCCGCGGTCGAGGAGCGCCTGGCGCAGCGCTTCGGCATCGATCCCTTCGCAGGCAAAGGCCATGAAGTAACCCGAATTGAAGGGGAGGGGACGCAGAACCTCCGGGCGATCCTCCGAAGCGACCAGCTGACGGACCTTGTGGTAGCGCCGCTTGAGTCGTGCGTAGGCTTGCGTCTTTTCCGTTTCGTGATTCGCGCTCTTGAGGACTTTCAGAAGGAGCGACTGGGATAGCTTACTGGAGTTCGAAATCGACGAACGGATAGCGCCTTTAAGCTTTTCTTCGAGCGCTCCGTAGTGATCGGCACCCATGCCCTTGGCTCCCAGCGTGACGAATCCGACTCGTAACCCCCACGCGTATTCTTCTTTGGTTGCCCCGTCGACCTTTGCAGCCAACAGGTTCTCGTGAAGATTCGCAATACGCGCGAAAAGTGACTCCGTTGCGGTCTCCTCGTCGTAGAAAAGGCCGAAGTAGGCATCGTCCGTGATGCACAGTATCGATGTGCCTTCCGCCGCGACGG
>CAYFQV010000011.1:19854-24070 GCA_964345195.1 uncultured Spirochaetaceae bacterium | reverse complement strand
TCGTCTATGAAGAGATCGGAGAGATGGCTGATGGCGTTCGTGAGTCCGGCCGTGACGATCGGAAGTGAGATTTCGGCGCCGCCGAGGCTCGGGTTCTTGTTCCGCATTTCTCCGAGCCAGAGCTCTCGCAGCTCGTGAACGCCCTGCGTGGGGGCGTAGGCAACGCTCTCACCGGCGGTGAGTCCCTTGATATGGCTCGAGAGCGAGGGCAGCAGCATGGGCTCTTCATGTTCGAAGGCCATGCCGACGGTTGCGTTGTAGCGGTCCGCTCGTCGTTTGGCTTCCGCTGTTTGGGCGACGATCCCTTTCGGGAAGTACATCCGGCGTCCGAGCTCGGAGAAAAGGCGGGATGCAACGGTACTTTCCAGACGTGCATTTAAACGATCGGCTATCTCATGCATAGCCGCAATAATAGCGATGTACGGAGCTTGATTCAATGTTGCTGGGTTCCGTAGCCGCTCCGGCGTCCGGCGGCGCCTGGTTCAGCGGTCATGCTCACGTTGACACCCGCTTTCTTTTGCCGTACAGTTTGTCCGCCAATGGCATCCTCCGGGTTCGAGGGTAAGCGATTCCTCGCGCTGGTAATTCATGGATTTCGTAAACCGAGTCGTATCTATATTCGCGGGGGGTGATGACCCCGAGCGCGAGAAGAACCGTAAGCTCAAGCTCATTGCCAAATCTTTGCGCAAGATGAAGCAACGGTTCTATAAGCCTCGCGGGCAACAGGCGCAGCCCGCCCTTGCCAGGTTTTTCTACGACATCTACAAGACCTTAGGTCCCGCTCAAAACTTGTTGGCCAACGCCGAATCCTCTGCGGGTTTGCAGAGCATTGTCATTGAGCGCTTCATGTCTCAGGAGCAGCTCGATCGCAAGGAACGCTTCTCTGAAGAGAATATCCGCAAGGAAGCTGAAGAGATTAGTGACACGAAGGAGCTGGGAAAGCGCCTAAAGGACGACATGGTCGGGTTCTTCAGCGGATTCGATTCGGGGACGGTGAAACGGATCAACGACACCTACACCTATCTTTTCGCCCTCGTCTCCTTGGTTAAGTTCGACTACTACTTTGTCTTGCGTAAGTTCGATTCCTCGATTCAGGAGAACTCCTTCATCAGAAAGCCGAATTTTGACGCCATTAACGCCCAGTACGTCTCGGACGACCTCAAGGATTTTCTCGAAGTTGCTCTTCCAATAGACCCTGAAGCCGATTGGAGTGCCACGCTGGATACGCTCCGGGATTACAAGGGGGTCGAGGTGGTGGACCGGCAGGGTTGGCAGAAGGTCGTGAGTGCCATTGATGATATCCGCAAGTCAAAGGTCTTCACGTTGATTATCCAACACGCCGACGAGGATCCCTATTACCAGCCCACTGGACGTTTGGAGAAGCATAGGATTGTCGAATCCTACCTCAACAAGATAAAGACGACCACGGAGGGAACCGTACAGAAGCTGCTCAACGAGCGGAAGAACCGCAAGATCGAGCAACTCAGGCGGAAGGTCTTCGGAGACCAGGTGGTCGCGCGCGCCAAGAACTACACGGAGAAAGCAAATCTCGTCTTCACCAAGCGCATGCTTGCGGGCTACATCCATACCGAGCCTATCAACTACCTCAAGGCGTTCCTCTTGGATTACTTTAAGAAAGATGTGCGCGAGGTTGTGCGGGATATTCTGCTGGTGCGGGGGCAGTGGGGAAGTAACATGACTTCCCAGAATCTTTCCGAAGCGTTTCATCAGGTGCTTAGCATTGCGGATAAGATCGTTCAGTTCGACGACGGTCTCGGCGAGGAAGGCGAGCAAGGCCAGAAGATCAAGCGCGCCATGGGCAAGGTTGTCGACAAAGACAAGACATCAACGAAGCTGCTCAAAGACGAGCTTGATCAGGTGAACGAGACCGCCAAGGCCATGATCAACAGCTCCGCGCAAAACCTCATTACTATTGCCAAGATCCTCAAGAGTCTTCTGGAAGACTACGACAGCAAGACGAGCGAGATGATTATGAACTGGAAGGAGCTGGAAAGCTTCACGGAAGAGCCCCTGAAGGATCAAATGGTAGCCATCTACCAGCGCATCTACTACTTCATCCAGCTTCTCCAGATCTACATGAAAAGCAAGAACTCGGGGAAGAGTGCGACCTAGCCACTCGGATAAGCTCGCGCGCTTTCGTTTGTCGACCCTTTAGGCGGACTCACGCCGGTCCGACGGTGTCCCTCCCATGCAAGGATCCTTCCAGGCGCAAGAGTGCCCGCTTCGCGCTTGTCCCACTACCGTTGAGTGAACGAACCGCGTATTGACCGATCCTGCCGGACGCCGGCAGGACGCGGTGACACGGTACGATGATCGGCAAGGGATTCGCGGCCACCGCGTTGCCCACCGCCCGGGCGGCATCTCGTTTGCCGATCTTCTTTGCGATCTCCCCGTAGGTTGTGACCGAGCCGTACTGTACCTTTAAGAGGCGCTGCCAGACCGTTCGCTGAAACTCGGTCCCGTCAAAGGCGAGTTCCAGCGAAAAACGCCTGAGCTCACCTGCGAAGTAACGGTCGAGCTGGTACTCAACGTCCCCACACGCGTACTTGTTCTCCAGGAGAACGTAATCCTTGCCCATATCGCCGAGCTCAACGAAGCTGAGGCGAAAGACACGACCGGAGCGGTCGACGGCAATGTGGACGTCCCCAATTGGGGAACGGTAGGTGTGGGTATAGAGATGTATAGGTTCCCACTCCATGCTTAGGGATAATGGTAGCACATCTGGTGCTCTTCGGAAATAGCCTACTCAAGATGCGGTGTTTCCTTCGGCATCTGCTTCGCCCGGGTCGCCACTTCCTAAAGGCGTCCGCCGCGCTCCACGGCACGGAAGCAGTTTGCGGGAGTTTGGAACCTCGGGGTATAATCCGCCCATGAGCAATACCATCACCGTGTACCGCGTCGGTCGGAACCGCAAACTACTGCGCGATTTCGTTCAGCTACCGCATGTGATCTACGAGGGCGTTCCGCAGTGGGTGCCCTGGCTCCGCAGCGACATGCGCAGTATTGTGCTCAAGAAGCATCCCTTCTTTGGGCATGCAGCCGGGGATTTCTTCGTCGCGAAACGAAACAATGAAACCGTCGGCCGCGTGTGCGTCGTGGAGAACAGCAGATACAACGAGGCGCACGGGACAAGCACGGCCCACTTCTACTTCCTGGAGTTCGTGAACGACACTGAGGTCGTCGACGCGCTTTTTTCCGAAATCGGGGAATGGGCCTACGCGCGTGGGCTAACTCACCTCTCCGGCCCCATGCTCTTCGGCGGAGCTGCCGGAAGCGGGTTGCTCGTAGAGGGCTTCGAGCATCGCGCCGCCATGACTATGATGCGCTACAACTATCCGTACTACTCGGAACAACTCGAGCGTCTCGGCTTCGAGAAATTCGAGGACCTTCTGTCCTTCTCCCTCGATCCAACGACCTTCACGGTCCCGGAAAAAGTGGAGTCTCTTGCGGAAAAGGTGCTCAAGCGCGGTCGATTCAAGGTATTGCGTTTCAAGAATAAGCGGGAGCTAAAGAAGAGAGCCTGGGACGTCGCGAACATGTACAACGTTACGCTGGGAGATCATCCCGAGGATTATCCCCTCACCCATGCAGAGTTGGAGCAGCTGATAAAGGATCTCCTGGTGGGGGCGGATCCGAAACTCGAGAAGATTGTGACCTATGATGACGGTGTAGTCGGCTACTTGCTGGCGTTTCCGGACGTTTCCGCGGCGCTGCAGCGCTCGAAAGGGCGATTGACGCCGTGGAGCCTCTTCGACCTGTTGCGAGAATTCCGGAAAACAACGGATCTCATCATTAACGGTGTCGGGGTACTGCCGGAGTATCAACGGCTTGGAGCAAATGCGCTTATGTACTACGAGCTGGCGCGGACCGTGCAGGGCGACGGCCGCATGCTCACCGCGGAGTGTACGCAGGTTGCCGAGAGTACCGAGCTCATGATTCGCGATCTCAAGACGCTCGGTGCGGTCCCGTACAAGGTTCACCGGATGTACACGCGAGAGCTGCCGGCGGACTACTCATCGTCGCGGCCGGGCGCCTCCGGCGCCGCAAGCTCCGGAAACGGATGATCGCACTGCCAACCGGGCCTGCCCGTTCGGCGAAAGTGTTCCAGTCGTCGTATGGTGATTTCCGCGAAAACGGGGTCTCGGTCGGCCGTGTAGCAGCGTAAGCCCCGGCGTTCGGCGGCGAGCAAAGTGCT
>CAYFQV010000011.1:18101-19754 GCA_964345195.1 uncultured Spirochaetaceae bacterium | reverse complement strand
TCTTGTAGTAGCCGCGCAGGAGTCGGGGAATAGCGGTGTGCTGCACGACAAAGTCGGGCTTACCTCGTCTGTAGTACAGAACTTCCTGACGCACCGCCATCCAATTGTGCTGGGTACCGTAACCTCGCTGATTGCGGACGGTGATCCAGCTCCGAGACTCGAGCTCCGGAAACTCTCGGAGCAGCATGACAACGTCGGGCACCGGTTGGAAGCCGCGGCGCTGATCCGCCCCCATCCAGATGTACAGGTGAGAATCTTCGCGCAAACACTCCACGGTGTTTGCGACCCAGCGCCGGGTAAACTCCAGGTATGCGGAAATATCTCCGGCGAATAGCCCGGGGGAGCTTCTTCCTCCAACCGCGAAGTTGTACGGCGGATCCTGGATTGCAACGAAGGCTCGTGCTCCCGACGTAAGCCGGCTCACCGCGTCAGGGTCGCTTGCATCAAGCACGCCGACACGGTGCCCCCCAATCGGGTCTTCCCATATCTCCCCGGGTGCCAAGCGTGCGTACGCGCTGAGTTGTGCATACAGGGCCGGGGAGGTATCGATCCGGGGAATCGGCTCACGGAGGCGACGTGCCATGCGGGATTATCAGGCGACGAACGGGGCCAAGATGCCGTGGGTCCGATTCGGTACATACGCGGAGATGCGAATCCCGTCCGAAACGTAGCGCTCCTCCAGCACAACGCCGGTACGGTGAACCAGCGCCGCCAGATCGGTACGGCTATAGGGTAGCAGGTAGCGGCCCGCCCGCTGCTGTGACGAGACCATCTCTTCAATGCTACGGCGAAGATCACCCAAACCCTCGCCGGTTTCCGCCGATACGAGGACCGCCGGTGCGTTGAGCTCTCGACCGATGGCGTGCGCCTCCAGCTCCACCGATGTGCGGTCGGCCGCCGCGTCGATCTTGTTATAGATCAGTACCAGAGGACGCTCGGCGGCGCCGATCTCGGCGAGCACTTCCCGGGAGGTGTCAATGTGCCGGCGAGACAGCGGGGATGAGCCATCCACTACCAGCATGAGGAAATCCGAGGTGAGCGCTTCCTCGAGGGTTGAGTGGAACGCGTCTATCAGTTGATGTGGCAAGCGCTGTATGAACCCGACGGTATCCGAGAGAACAATCTCGAGGCCTGAAGAGAGCTCCAAGCGTCTGGTGGTGGGGTCAAGCGTTACGAACGGTTGGTCGTCAACTTTTACGGATGCGCCGGTCAGCGCGCCCAGCATGGAGGATTTCCCCGCGTTGGTGTATCCGACCAGCGCGCCCATTGGTACGGGAAGATCCTGACGACGTTTGCGTCGGAGCTCGCGCTGATCGCCGACACTTTTGAGCTCCTGTTTAATGTGGGCAATCCGATCCTGTACGCTGCGTCGGTCCGCTTCGAGCTGCTTCTCGCCTTCGCCGCGCGTTCCTTTGGCGCCGCCGCGCTGTCGGGAAAGGTGCGTCCATGCGCGGCGTAAGCGTGGCAGCATATGCTCGCTGCGGGCCAGCTCAACCTGTAGTCGTGCTTCCCGGGTGCTCGCATGCATTTCGAAGATCTGCAAGATGACTTCGTGCCGATCGATAATGCGCCGACTCGCGAGCCCTTCCCAGTTGCGTTCCTGCGCGGCGGACAGATCTTCGTCAAAGGCAATGAAATCGACATCCAGCTCAT
>CAYFQV010000011.1:12422-18001 GCA_964345195.1 uncultured Spirochaetaceae bacterium | reverse complement strand
CCTAAAGAACCATGGCTGAACGCGCCCAGTCGTAGTAGTTCGCCCGCAGGTCTTCAAGGGCGGGAAGCTCGTAATACACAATGTTCCGTCCTTCTCCGAAGTAGATGCCGTTGTTGATGACGGCGTATGAGAAGCCTTCAACGGATCGTTCAACGTTTTTGTTCGGCTTGTCTTTCCGGCTCGTAACGTCGGCAATGCAGTCCCGAAGGTGGCTGAGATTGCGATCGTAGGCGCCGCCGATGTTACCGGTATTCTCATAGTCCTCGGCGTCGACCGACTTGAGATCGGCGAATACTAGCTTCGGAACGTGGACCTTGTTGCCGGGGTCGGTCATGTACTCGCCGAACTCTACCGGGTTGAGGCGGCTGACGACCAGCGGTGTGATCGGGCACAGCTCTTGATAGATGTAGTACTCTCGGCGACGCATAGTGGGATCGAAGCTCTTGGGCTCGAGCTCAAGGCTGCGACCATCCTTTGTGGTGAGATAAAGCGACTTCAGCTTGCTAAAGTCAATGAACTCGAGGGAACGATAGACGGAGAGCCAGACCGAGTGTTTTGGTGCGCCGTCCTCATGCGGAACGGTGCGCTCTTTCGCGTAGTCCCAGTCGAAATCCTTTCCGAAGTTACCTTCGATCTCCGCAAACATGATACGCTCGTAGGAACCGTTTTTCGTTCCTGTAGACATGTACTGACCGAACTGAATTGGATCCAGTTGCGACGCAATCAGTGCTTCGAGTGGGCTAACCGACAGATAGTAATGCACTTCCATTCCAACATCCTCTCAGTGTAAAGGTCCGTATTGTTTTACGCGTTCGAAGTATAACATAAGAGCCGGCGTCTGGCGATAATAGCAAGAGAGCAATAGGGTCGCCGAGTTGTGGAGAAACAGATGCAGGAGCCGGAAAAAGCGCCCAACTGCCTACGTTGTCGCTACTTTCAGGTCACCTGGGACCGCAGGTTTCCCCGGGGATGCGCGATATTCGGCATTAAATCTCGGCGCATGCCGAGTCTCGCGGTCAAGGAAGCCACGGGCTACCATTGTCCGAGCTTCCAAGAGAATCCACGAATCCGTCACTCGAAGACTCGGCGGTAGGCCTCCCAAGTCGTTCGCGTCAAGGTCTCGACGTCGCTATAGGCCGCTCGCCAGCCCAGCAATCGTTGAGCCTCCCCGGCCGATGCTACGAGGCTCGCGGGATCGCCGGCCCGCCGCGGCCCGAGCTCCGCGGGAATCCGTCGCCCAGTCACCCGGCGGGCCGCATCCACCATCTCCTTCACCGAGATACCCTCTTCACTGCCGAGATTCACCGTTACGCTCTCGCCGGTGTTCGTTACGTGGTCGAGGGCACGCACGTGTGCGCGCGCGAGATCCGTAACATGCACGTAATCGCGGATGCCGGTGCCGTCCCGAGTATCGTAGTCGTCGCCGAAGATGGTGAGGGAGTCGCGCCGGCCGACGGCCACTTCCATGATGAGCGGCAGGAGATTCGCGGGCTTCCGTTCCAGGCCGCGGATCCGCCCCTCCGGATCGTAGCCGGCTGCGTTGAAGTAGCGCAACGCAGCGTAGCGAAGTCCGCGAAGGGCGGCGTACCACGCCAGCAACTCCTCAATGGCGCGCTTTGTGTGGCCGTAGAAGTTGGTCGGTGCCGTGGGGTGTTTCTCGTCCACGGGAAGATAGTGGGGCTCGCCGTAGACGGCGGCGGAGGACGAGAATACCACCGCGCTTACTCCAGCGCGCATGGAGGCGTTCAGCAGCGAAATCGTTCCGGCAATGTTGTTTTCAGCGTACTTCTCCGGCTCGAGCATGGATTCGCCGGCAGCCTTGAAGGCGGCAAGATGAACAAGCGCGTCAACCCGTCCGTCCCGCCCGGCCAGGCGGAAGGCTTCATCGAGAGATCTGTAGTTGGTAACATCCGTGTGAATGAAACCGGCGTCCGGGAAGAGGTTCTCCCGGGTGCCGCTTGCCAAATTATCCAGTACCGTGACCTGGTGCCCTTCGTCCAAAAACGCTCGCGCCGTGTGACTGCCAATGTAGCCGGCGCCGCCGACGATCATGATGTGCACTGGGGACCTCCTTCCGGTGGGTGCACGGGCAGCATAGAGGAGCCACCCGGAACTATCAATAAGTCCGTCCCTCTGCGCCGGCGGAGGTCATGTTCGCACCGACACGCGCAGTTCACGCGCGACCGGAAAGCTGTTAGGATCGGGCCATGGCCAGCTCTTACGACTTTTCGATCCCCAGCCTCGGCGAGCGGAAGATCCTCAGCCCCATCAGCTACTCCACCGTCGAGGGAGATGATATTGCGAATTACGTAGAGGACGACGAGGGTGTGCTCTTCGATCTGACCATGCCCCGGGAAGGTGGAACACGTACCTGGAGTCCGGATGAGCTTCTCGAGCCCGCGGGTCCACGGGAGCGGATCTTTTTCTCCCCGGACCATGTGCGCGCCGGTATTGTCACCTGCGGCGGTCTCTGCCCCGGCTTGAATGATGTCACACGGGCGATCGTACGCTGCCTCTGGCACCGGTACGGCGTGAAGCGTATCACCGGCATCCGCTTCGGGTATAAGGGCTTTCTGCCCGAGCACGGCATTTCGACCATGGATCTCGACATAGATACCGTGGACGATATCCATCGGATCGGCGGTACGCTCCTCGGTTCTTCACGCGGTGGCGGTGAGCGGACGGAAGATATCGTGGACGCCATTGAGCGGATGAACCTGAACGTGCTGTTTACGATCGGCGGTGACGGCACCCAGAAAGGCGCTCTGGCGATCGCCGAGGAGATAGAACGCCGCAGTCTTAAGATCGCCGTGGTCGGCATTCCGAAGACCATTGACAACGATCTCAGCTTTATTCAAAAGTCCTTCGGATTCGAGACGGCCGTGGCGAAGGCGACCGAGTCCGTAAGCGGAGCCCACGCCGAGGCGCATTCGGCGATCAATGGGATCGGCTTGGTGAAGGTCATGGGGCGCGCGTCGGGTTTCATTGCCGCGCATACCGCGCTTGCCAGTCACGACGTAAACTTCGTGCTGATACCCGAAGTACCCTTTGATCTCGAGGGGGACAACGGTCTGCTGGCCCACATTCATCGCCGCCTGGAGCGACGGAATCACGCCGTCATTGTTGTCTCCGAAGGCGCCGGTCAGGAGCTGTTGGAGGCCGAAGGTGGTACGGATGCCTCGGGTAACAAGAAGCTTGGAGACATTGGTGTGTTCCTGAAAGATCGCATTACCCGGCACTTCGACGCGCAGAACACCCACGTAAATCTCAAGTACATTGATCCGAGCTACATCATCCGTAGCGCCGTCGCCTCCCCTACGGACTCACTGTACTGTTCCCGCCTCGGTAACAACGCGGTGCACGCGGCCATGGCCGGGAAGACTAAGATCGTGATTAGCCTCGTAAACAACTTCTTCGTCCACGTGCCGACGCGCCTCGTGGTTTCAACGCGCAACTTCGTCGATCCGGAGAGCTCACTCTGGCGGGACGTTATAGAGGCCACCCATCAGCCGGTGCAAATGACCAACGGCCGCTGATTAGGTGCCGCCGCAGCTAGCGTGAAGGCTCCGTATACAACACGAGCCCGGGAAGGCCCCGGGCTCGCGTTCTATTCACAGCTTTTGCTGCGAGTCGACGCCGCAGTCGCGGTGGACCGCAACATCGATCTAGCTACATGCCGATCATCTGCTTGGCTTCGCGGATCATCTGTTGAGAGTAGCCCCATTCATTGTCGTACCAGGACATGATCTTCACCAAGTCGCCGTCGACAACCAAGGTACCGTTCAAGTCCACAATCGCCGCCGCGGGGTTCTGGACAATGTCGCTGGATACGATCTCGTCCTCCGAGACCTCCATAATGCCCTTGTAGCGGCTGCTCTGCGCCTCTTCTCGGAAGATGTTGTTAATCTCCTCAACGGAAGTCGGCCGCTCGGCAATGAAGTTGATGTCCGAGATGGAGCCCACGGGTACCGGTACGCGCAGTGCCATACCGTCGAAGCGGCCCTCGAGGGGGCTCAGCACCTTGGCAGTGGCAGCGGCGGCGCCGGTGGTTGAGGGGACAATGCTCTGGGCGGCGGCTCGGCCGCGACGGAACTTCTTGGCCGGTGCATCTACCAAGGACTGCGTTGAGGTGTAGGCGTGCACCGTGGTGAGTATGGCCTTCTTCATGCCGATGCGGCGACTCATTACCTCGACCGGCGGGGTAATGCTGTTGGTTGTGCAGCTTGCGCAGGAGATAATGGTCTTCTCATCCGTCGGTGCCGCATTCACGCCGTGTACAACGGTCATAGTCTCGGCGCTCTTGGTCGGTGCGGAGATGATGACGCGCTTCGCCCCGGCCTGGATGTGCTTTTCGGCCTTCTCTTGTTCCGTGAAGAGACCGGTGCACTCGAACACCAGGTCGACGCCCATGTCCGACCAGGGGAGATTCGCCGGATCCTTCTCGCTCAAAACGCGGACCTTCGCACCGTCCACGTTCAGGTTTTCGTTCTCCGCGGTGACCTTTTTCTCATACCGACCGTATACCGAGTCGTACTGCAGGAGATACGCAAGGTTATCCGGGGGTACGAGGTCGTTCACTGCAACAAGTTCGAGGTCGGGCGTTTCCTGGATGATTTTAAAGGTCGCACGTCCAATCCTACCAAGACCGTTAATCGCCACTTTGGCCATATGGTCCTCCTCTCCAAAAATCGTAATGTTTGGGTGACTGAATGCTCAGCGGACAGGCCTAACCCTGCCCGTTAGGATTGCGATTGGCAAGCCTAGCCCCTAGAATCTATTAGGAAAGATAGATCTACATCAAGTAATGAGAAGGCGGATCGATGTTTACGACGATCCACGGAAGCGCCGTACCGGCGGTCGGAGCCGCCGGGATGAAGGAGTTGGACCGCGTTGCAATTGAAGAAACCGGTCCCAACCTCTTTCAAATGATGGAAAACGCCGGCAGAAACCTCGCGGAATCGGCGCTTGAACGGCTTGCAGGGGCCCCCCGGGAGGGGGCCGTTCTCATTGCGGCGGGCAGCGGCGGCAACGGCGGTGGCGGCATGTGTGCGGCGCGCCATCTTGCGAACCATGGATACCGGGTGACCCTGCTGCTTACGCGCGCCGAGGGTCTCGCGGAGGTGCCGGGGCGACAGCTCGCCCTTGCTCACGCAGCCGGCGCCGTGGTGTATGATCTTCAGCACAATACGGCCCCCGTATCAGAGCTTTTGGAAGCGGATGCGGTGCCGGCCCTCATTCTGGATTGCGTCTTGGGGTATAGCGTATCGGGAGTTCCACGAGGGCCGGCGCGCGAACTGATAGAGGGAGTGCGGGCCCTCCGTGGCCGACGAGGTGTAGCGGTGCTCGCCCTGGATCTCCCTTCCGGCATTAACGCGGATGACGGTACGGCCGCCGGATCCGCCGTCGAAGCGGACGCAACCATGACCTTGGCCTTGCCCAAGACCGGCTTGGCAAGCAGCGCCCACGCGGGAAGGATTTTCCTTGCGGACATAGGTATACCACGGGAGACCTACCTGCGCGCCGGGATCGACGATTACCACTCACCCTTCGGGCGGGGCTATCGCGTCGAAATCCGGGCC
>CAYFQV010000011.1:8281-12322 GCA_964345195.1 uncultured Spirochaetaceae bacterium | reverse complement strand
CCGGCCCGAGAAGAGCGGCGGTTCCATATCGGTGCCTCCCCTCGTTCGCGAGCGGATTACGAGTACTTGTCCTGAAACTCCTTCATAAAGGCCGCCAAGGCCTCCGCACCCTCGAGGGGCATGGCGTTGTAGAGCGAGGCCCGGCAACCACCGACGCTTCGGTGCCCCTTGAGCCCGATCATGCCTTTGCGCTTCGCCTCGCCGATAAAGGCGGCTTCCATCTCTTCGGTCGGCAGCCGAAATACCACGTTCATAATGGACCGCGCATGCTCGTCCACGGGACAACGGTAAAAGCCGTCGCTGCCGTCGATCGTCTCGTAGATCAAGCTCGCCTTCTTCTCATTGCGCCTTTGAATGCCGCTGACGCCACCCTGCTGTTGCAGCCAGTCCAAGGTGAGGCTCATCGCGTAGATGGAGAAGACCGGCGGCGTGTTGTAGAGGGAGTTCTTCTCGGCATGAACGTTGTAGTTCAGGTATGCAGGGGTGTCCTTGGGTACCTTGTTCAGCATGTCCCGGCGGATAATCACAACTGTTGCCCCGGCGGGACCAATGTTCTTCTGAGCACCTGCGTATATCAGTCCGAAGTCCTGCACCTTTATGCGCCTACCCGCAATGTCGCTGGACATGTCCGCTACGATCGGTACCGTGTCGCTTTTCGGGAAGCTCTTCCACTGTACCCCGCCAATGGTCTCGTTGGAGGTGAGGTGAAGGTATGCAGCTCCATTGCTCGCAGTGACCTCTTCGGGGTCCGGGAGCGAGGTGAAGCCGTTGGCGGATCCATCATAGACGATGTTCACGTCGCCGAAGACCTTGGCATCCGCCTGTGCCTTCTTGGCCCAGGACCCGCTGAGCGCCAGATCGCAGTGCTTCGCCGGGCGAAGGAAGCTGTAGGGTACCATTGAGAACTGAAGGGTCGCCCCGCCGCCCAGAAGGAGGATCGTGTAGTTTTCCGGGACGCCCAGGAGCGACCGAAGCGACTCCACGGCCTTCTCGTGCACCTCTTCGTACATGGGGCTACGGTGGCTGGCTTCAATAATCGACAGCCCCTCGCCGTGGTAGTCGACGATCTCTTGCTGGATTTGCTGCAGAACCGGCTCAGGCAGCGTGGACGGCCCGGCGTAGAAGTTGTATACGCGACTCATTCGTTCTCTCCTTATCTTCAATTTTCAATCTTACACAGCTATTTCGGGGATGTGAAGATACTCCCGGTGCTTCACCGACGTGCTACAATCTCTTCCATGGAGCAGTTTACACTATCGGCATCCGTGGGCGGTGCCGAGATCCCCGTTTTCGTGACGGTCCCCGGAGATGCTTCGAGGGAGCTATCCACCAGGGCTGCCGTTCAATATATCCACGGTATGGGCGACCGGGCTGCGCGCAATGAAGAGCTCTACGACACCCTTGCCGCATCCGGCTACGCGGTGTATGCGGCCGACCTGCCCGGTCACGGGCTTCGTCGGGATGGACCGGTATTCTTGGGACGGCGCGGCGGCTGCGAGTCGGTGATTTCGGAGTGCCACGACCTCCGGCACGAGATCGAGCGGCGGCACCCCTCGGTCCCGCGCTTCGTGATCGGGCACAGCATGGGGACGCTCTTTGCGCGAATCACCGCCGCCGAGAGCCCTGACTCGTACCGCGGTGTAGTTCTCAGCGGCCCCGTAGGTCCGCTCGGCCCCTTGCGGCTCCTGGGGCTGACCACCGGGGCGATCGGCCGACTCTTTCGCGGGCCTCGGCGGGCGAACCGGCTCTTCGCCGCGCTCAGTTTCGGGCAGTACGCCAAGAGTGTTCCGGATCGCCGGACCGACGAGGATTGGCTGAGCCGCGATCCCGCCGAAGTGGATGCCTACCGGGCGGATCCCCTTTTAGGAGAGCCCTTCTCATCCGCGTTCGTGTCGGACCTCATGCGCGCGGTCGGCCGTGCCCACGCTACTCGGACCATCCTCGCGCTCGCCGGGGCGAAAACCGACTCGCCGCCGGCGCTGTTCATCCTTGCGGGGGGTGCGGATCCGGTTGCAGAGGACGGTGCGGTCGCACGGCGGATTGCAGAGGACATTCGCGGGGCCGGCAACACCGATGTGCATTACCACGTGTATCCCGGTGCGCGGCACGACTTGTTTCATGAGTTTAACCGCGGCGAGGTGTTCCGGGATCTCACCGACTGGTTGAACGCGCGCAGCGACTGAGTCGATCGGGTGTTTTCACCCTGCGCACTCGCCTTTGATATGTTCCTCGACATGATGTAGCTTCGAACGCTGATACAGTCGCAAAAAAGGGAGGACCACGTGAGAAGAATAATAGGCTCGGCACTCGTCGTTGCCGTGATCGGCTTGGTCGTCGGATATCTCATCTTCGGCCGTAACGTTGCGGGTGAGTTTATACCCCTCGACCAGCTCTTGACGCTGCCCGGGGACGGCGCCGTCGGGTTTCTGCAACAGGCGGGACAAGAGCTCACCGGCATACGGGACGCACGGCAAAACATCCTAATCTCGGGCGCGCTTGGTCTCGCCGTCGGCGCCGCCGTGGGCGTCTTTGCACCCGGAGGGCGACGTCGCTGACACCGCGAGGAGATGTATAACTTAGAGGGCCGGCCTCACATCCGTGACGATCATGCCCGCCCGGCGAGCGGCCTCGAGTCCCCGCTCGCTATCCTCGAACGCCTGGCAGGATGAAGCCTCGACGCCGAGCCGTTCCGCGCAGAGAAGGAAGATCTCCGGATCCGGTTTGGGACGTTCGACCTCATCGAGCGTTACCATGACGGAGAAGTAGTGGGATAGGCCGGTGCTGCGCATGGTCATGTTTGCAATGCCGGCGTGCTCATTCGTTGCTAATCCGAGCGCCAGCACGCCGTAGTTCGCCTCGACGAGCTCAACCACCGGGCGAATAGCTTGCACCGTGGTGACACCGGACACAAAGGCCTGGTCCTTCTCCCGGGATATGGGCCCGGGATCTATCGGCGTCTCCAGCCGGTCGGCGAAATCGCGGTTCACGATCTCCACGATCTCCCGGGAGGGGTGCCCCCCGAGTCGCTCGGTGAAGTATTCGGTGGATATGTCGACCCCGTGGGCGGCCAGCACTCGGCGCCACGCCGCTTGGTGCATGGGCATGGTGTCGACAAGCGTCCCGTCAATGTCGAAGATCAGCGCTTTTGCGTTCGGCTCGACCTGCAGCATGGTTTCTCCTTTCCCGGTTTCATGATGCGCGCCCTCATTCGGCGGCGGCGCCGAGCATGGACGCAAAGGCCTGCAGGGCCGGATCCATGTCCTTACCGAGAACGCGTTTGGTGAGCACCTTGCCGAGCTGGACACCCTCCTGGTCGAAGCTGTTTACGTTCCACAGGAAACCTTGGAACATGACCTTGTTCTCGAAGTGTGCCAAAAGGACCCCGAGTCGACGCGGTGTGAGGCGCGGGCCGTAGATGACGCTCGACGGCCGCTCGCCGGCGAAAGTCTTGTTGGGATCATCGTCGTGCTTCCCTTGGGCGAAGGCTACGATCTGCGCAGCCAGGTTCGCCAGGAGTTTTCGTTGACTGCTCGAGTCCTGAAACGTGACGTCCTCGCCCCGTTGGGACTCTCGGAACGCAACGAACTGCATGGGTACGCGGTCGGTACCTTGGTGTAAGAGCTGGTAGAAGCTGTGCTGTCCGTTCGTTCCGGGCTCACCGAACACTACGGGTCCGGTGGCGTAATCGAGCGCGGCGCCGTCACGATTGACGCTCTTTCCGTTACTCTCCATATCGAGTTGCTGCAAATGCGCGGGGAAACGTGAGAGTGCCTGACTGTAGGGGAGGACCGCCGTCATGGGAAAGCCGGCAACGTTACGCTCGTATACGCCGATCAGCGCATCCATAAGGGAAGGGTTGCTCCAGAGCTCGTCGTTCAGGGCGCTGCGGTCCGCTTCGTTCGCGCCGGCGAGGAACTCTGCGAAGGTCTCCGGGCCGAACGCCAGTGATAGAATGACGCCGCCCACCGCGCTGCTGCTCGAGTAGCGGCCGCCGATGTAGTCATCGATATAGAATGCATTCAGGTAGTGGGTCGACTTTGC
>CAYFQV010000011.1:0-8181 GCA_964345195.1 uncultured Spirochaetaceae bacterium | reverse complement strand
CCGAGCTTCCGGAGCTTTTCGAGAATGCCGTCGTCGACGCTCTTCGCCGCGAAGTTGTAGGTCATCTCCGCAGCCATGGGGATTTGGTAGCGTTCGATCCGTGCAGGATCAACGCCCGCGATCGAGGCAGGCTCGGTCTCACGCAGCGTTGCAAAGGCATTGGTTTGACTGAGGTTTCGGTACTGTACGCTATCCATGAGTATCCTCCAGAGCTATTTCTCGTGGAAGCCGGCCATGGCGCGCATCTCCTTGGCCGGTCCCTTCGCCGAGGCGTCACGGTTGTGAACAATTGACTGCACGCCCGTTGCCAAGCCGTAGAGTTTGATGAAGCCGGTGGCGTCACTGTGGTCGTAGCTGCTTTCACCGAAGGATGCCAGGTCTTCGATGTACAGTGAGTACGGGGACTTTCGGCCGGTGATAATCACGTTACCCTTGTACAACGCAAGCGCCACGGAGCCGGTGGCATATTTCGTCGCCTCTTTCATGTAGGCATCCACTGTCTCCCGGAAGTGGGTGAACCACTTACCCGCATAGACGATGTCGGCGTACTTCAGCGCGAGTTGATTTTTCATGCCGAGGGTGTCGAAGTCCATGGTGATCATCTCGAGCTCCCGGAGTGCTCGGTACAGAATGGTTCCGCCCGGGGTCTCGTACACGCCGCGGCTCTTCATGCCGACTAAACGGGTCTCTACCAAATCGGTTCGCCCAATACCGTTCGCGGCGCCGAGCCGATTCAAGGTTTCGAGGAGTTGGAGCGGCTCCATACCTTCGCCGTTTACGGCTACCGGCGTGCCCTGCTCAAAGTCGATGCTTACGGCGGTCTCTTCATCCGGTGCGTCCTGAGGTGCAGTGGTGAGCTGGTACATCTCTTGGTTGGGACGGTTCCAGGTGTTCTCCAGCTCGCCACCCTCGTGGCTCATGTGCCACAGGTTCCAGTCTCGGGAATAGATGTTCTTCTCGGAGATGTCGCCGAGCGGGATGTTGCGTTCCCGGGCGTACGTAATCGCCTGCTCACGGGACCGGATATTCCACATACGCCACGGCGCGATCACTTCCAAGTGCGGGGCCAGTGCCTTGTAGGTAAGCTCGAATCGGACCTGGTCGTTTCCCTTCCCTGTGCAGCCGTGGGCCACCGCCTCGGCGCCCTCCTCGAGGGCAATGCGCACCTGGTGTTTCGCCTGTAGCGGTCGCGCGATGGAGGTCCCGAGGAGGTACTTTCCCTCGTACACGGCCCCGGCGCGGACCATGGGAAAGAGAAAGTCTCGGACGAACTCCTCCCGGACATCCACAATGTAGAGCTTGGATGCGCCGGAGGCTTTCGCCTTTTCCTCCATGTTATCCCAGTCTTCATCCTGACCGACGTTGGTGCACACCCCGATAACCTCTGCGCCGGGATAATTCTCCTTCAGCCAGGGAATGATTATAGAGGTGTCCAAACCTCCGGAGTAGGCCAGGACGATTTTCTTGATCTGTGTGGCCTTGGTTCCGGTGTTCGATGTTGCCGTGTTGCTCATGTTCTCCCCCTTCGTGCCGCTTTGCTACTGCGCGCCCGCGCGATGGATCTCGTTTAGTGCATCGCCGAGAATCGCCATGCCGGTATCGATCTGTTTCTTCGAAATAATCAGTGGCGGCGCGAGGCGCACCACGTTGTCACCGGATTTCAGAACGAGAAGACCGCGCTCACGGGCTGCTTTCATTAGCGCCTTCACGGCACTGCTTCCCGCCTTGGTGGCGGCGTCGGGATTCGACGGGCCGTCGCGTCCGGCCGGGTCCAGAACCAAGCCACGGAGCAACCCGCGTCCGCGTAAGCTCCGCACCATCTCGACCTCGGCTGCGAGCCGTCGGAGCGAGCGGTCCAGGTACTCGGCGGTCTCGGCAACCCGCCGGCCAAAGCCCTCGTCACTGATAATCTCCCAAACGGCTCCGGCCACGGCGGCGGTCACCGGGCCCCCGCCGAAGGTTGTCCCATGATCACCCGCCTGAAGTACGTCGTTGATCTTCGCCGGAATGAGGGTCGCTGAAAGCGGGAGCCCACCGGCGAGGGGCTTCGACATGGAAATAATGTCCGGCTCCAGACCTACTTCTTCCGCGGCAAAGAGCGGCCCGGTGCGCCGTAGTCCGGTCTGAACCTCATCCGCAATAAGCATGATGTCGTGCGTGCGGCATGTCTCGTTCAATGCTGCGGCAAACTCGCGCGTCATGGCCGTGAGCCCCCCCTCGCCCTGCACAACCTCCACGATCACGGCGGCGAACTCCGGGGACAGCTGCCGGAGGGCCTCCACATCGTTGTAGGGGAAGGTCTGCGTTCCCGGAATAAGGGGGGCAAAGGGCTCCTGCGCCGCCGCCTTCGGTGTAACCGAGAGAGCACCCATCGTCCGGCCGTGGAAGGCATGAGAGAAGGAGGCGAGTTTATGATGCCCCTCCCCACGGGTTCGTTTGGCGTAGAGCCGCGCGAATTTGAGAGCGCTTTCGTTTGCCTCGGCACCGCTATTGCCGAAGTGAACGGCGGCGAAACCGTCGCTGCTCGGCGCAGCGCCCTTGCTTGTCAAGAGGCCGGCGAGCCGGGTAGCCGCCGGGGTGGTATACAGGTTTGAAACGTGGACGATCCGGCGCATTTGCCGAGCGGCAATGCGGGCTAAGTCGCGGCGGCCGTAGCCGAGGGCGTTCACGGCAATGCCCGCCCCGAAATCCAGATAGCGGTTTCCGGCTCCGTCCTTGAGATAGACGCCCTTCCCGGACTCGAGGTAGAGAAACTCCTCGCCGTAGCTCTTCGGCAGGCCTTTCGGCGTCACCAGCTGTGGTTTCATCTCAGACTCCTATCATGCGGCGGTATCAGGTACGATCTGCGTACCACGCTCCCCTCGGAGCATGCGTCCAATATCTCCCCGCTCGGAGAAATCGGCTATCACCGCGTGCTCAGCCCCGGCTTCCAGAGCCGCCAGGGCGGAGCGTACCTTGGGAATCATACCGCCGGCAATCTCACCGTCTCGGATTGCCGCCTCCACGCTGGTCTCCGACATGCGTGCTTGAAGCTCTGCGCCGATTATCACCCCGGCGGTGTCGGAGATAAACAGGCAGGCGGCGGCGCGCGTGGCCCCGACAAGGGCGAGCGCGAAGGTGTCGGCGTTCACGTTGAGGGCGGTGCCGTCGACCGCTGCGGCCACGCTCCCGCAGACGGGGATGTTGCCCCCCGCGAGGAGTTGCTCCAGGATCTCTGGGGCTATCCGCGTCGGCGTGCCGGTGCGAGTCGCCGCACCGCTATCGTCGGCGACGGCCTCGGCGGTGAGGAGCTGAGCATCCGCGCCGGTGAGGCCTAACGCCGGCACGCCGGCGGCGTTTATCGCTCGCACCATCTCGGTATTCACTGCGCCGGCGAGAACCATGTCGACCACCGCCATCTCGCCGGGGCTGGTCATCCGTACGCCGTTTTCGAAGTGCGACGGAATGCCGAGTTTCTCGGCGAGAGCGGTAACCCGCTTGCCCCCGCCGTGCACCAGGATGAGCTCGTGTTCCCCGTGGAGCCGGGCTATCTCATCGGCGACGAGGCGGCGTTGGGTGTCCTGTTCGATAGCTCGACCTCCGAGCTTGATCACTATTCTCATGCCGTCGTCTCGTACTATCTATCGTCTAAGAGCGTCCCCGGCGCCGCCTCTCGCCGGTCGGTGGGCGCCTATACCGAGGCGGCTTGCGGCAAACCGCTTGTTTCATCCAGCCCGAAACGGATGTTCATGTTCTGCACCGCTTGTCCCGCGGCACCCTTGAGAAGATTGTCGATTCCCGAGAAGAGCAAAACGGTATCGTCTTCGATCCGCCAGGATATATCGCAGCGATTCGACCCCACTACATGAGCTGTCGCGGGGATACGCTCGTTCGACGCCCGTACGAAGGGGCGGTTACCGTAGTCTTCTCGGTATGCCGTCACAATGTCGGCATCGCCGGCACAATCCTTACGAGCCGTGGTGATCGTCGCTGCAATACCACGACGCATGGGAACGAGATGCGGCATGAAGAGCAGGTCGGATCTCGCATTCCCGGCGGCGCCGGCAAGGTAGTGTGCCATCTCGAACCAGTGGCGGTGGCGGCGTCCCGGCGCATACGCACGAATCGATTCATCCACCTCGGCGTAGAGAAAGGGCTCCTCCACTTTCTTGCCGGCGCCGGTCACGCCGGACATTGCGGTGGCGTGTATGGGCCCGCCAATGATGCCACGTTTCAAAAGCGGCAGTACCGGAAGCAAAATCGAGGTCGGGTAACAGCCCGGATTGGCAATGAGGTCGCCGGATCGCAGAGCGTCGGTGAAAACCTCACTCAAACCGTAGACCGCGTTGTCGAGGAGGTCGCTACGCGGCGGCGCTTGGCCGTAGCCCCGCTCAAAGAGAGCCGAATCCGGAATACGGAAGTCCGCGGAGAGATCGATAACAATCGAGGTTCCGAAGTATGGAGCCAAGGCATCCGCGGATTTCAGGTGGGGCAGACAGGAGAACACCACGTCCACCGGGCTGCGCTCATGCTCCCGGGCGGCCTCCTCGAGGCTGAAGAGCCGACCCTCGCGCACGGCAGTGCCTCGGGAAACCGGGTCTTGCGGAGCGTCGCCGTCGATCCGGTCTTCCCGGCCGTGCGTCACGTCGCTTTTCCCCATCCCGGGAATCACGGTTTCAATGGGCTCACCCGCGTGGGAGCGTGAAACCGGAATAAGCTCGCGCAGCTCGGGGTGTTTAATGAGAAGCGACAGGAGTGTTTGGCCGGCGTAGCCTGTGGCCCCTAAGACGATGCTGCGCATTGCCTACTCCTCCAACTCGGGGACCTTCTCACGAAGCTGGATGAGAAAGTCTTCAGGCGAGGATCCCTTCCGGAGTACAACGAGCACGGTATCGTTACCGGCGACCGTTCCGAGGACCTCCGGAATATTCAGGTTATCCAGAGCGATCGCGAGACTGTCGGCGTGTCCATTGAGGGTACGCACCACGGACACGCTTGTAGAGAAGTCAATGGACACGTATCCCCGCCGGAAATCGTCAATGTAGCTACGTTCCGTCTCGCGACGCTCCTCGTCACTCGGCAAGCTGTAGAAGTAGCCGTCGGCCGCTTCGGCTACTTTGCCGACTTTCAATAGCTTCAGGTCCCGCGACAAGGTTGCCTGCGTGACGCTGAAACCTTCCTGCTTGAGGAACTGGAGCAGTTGTTCTTGACTGTGAATTCGATGCCGGCGAATGATGCGCTTAATTGCTTGCAGGCGCCGCGGTCGTTCCCTCAAGGATCCATCCTCTGCATGCGTATTCGGGATCGTGCATAAAGCTACGTCTTGTCTTCTCTTTGTGCAACACGTTACGGGGGATGTGCAAGAGCGGCGCCCGTTCCAAATGACTATGGAGCCCACGGGGCGTTACGGAGCACCGCGAGCGCCTCGGTGTAAAGGCTTTCACTGCGTACTGCGTCGATTTCGGCAAGAACGATTTCTCCGTCGTTCGGTATTCGGTAGGCGGCGCGCTCCTCGCGCTCATCCGGTCCGCGAATGACCGCCGTGTTGTCGGTATCGCCGCTGATCGTCGAGCTGCCGCCGTCCGTGTATGTGAAGCGGACGGTAGCGCGTTGTCCGTTATTCCCGGCTTTTTCGGTATAGCCGCCGTCGGAGTCTTGGGCGGCGGGCGTCAGACCGACCGTGATCTCCGCGCCCGTATGGTCCGCAACGCGTTTTTCGTCGACGTACCAGCCTAAGCGTCCGGCGAGCCAGGACACGTACAAGCCGGCGAATACGGGAGGAACGCCGCTTACATCGACCCGGCGAATCTGCTCGAGCCGATCGCGACGCCGTGGGGGATCGAAGTAGCGCGCCGTGAGTCGCCGCAGGGGTAACAATCTCTGCCACGTGAAATCCGATACGACGACACCGAGGGAGGTGAGTTTCCTCGCAATGGCCTCGACGACGCTTTGCGTCCGCTCGCCGAAGGCAACGCTCTGTTCGGAGTCAACAATAAGAGTATCACAATGGTCCTGGAGATCCTCCAGCAATTCCCGGTTCTCCGTCAGGGTGTCGAACCAGATCGCGTACACCGGCAGGTCGCGAATCAGCAGTGGGGTCCAGCTTCCGGGGGCGGCTCCAACGCCGTCGTGTCCGCTGTCGATCAGAATCTCCTGAACACATACGCTTTTGCGCTCACGATCCAGGTAACACCGCGCCGAGAGCGAGACACTGCTCTCGGACTGATCCCGCTGGATAACGTGTATCACCCGGGCCGCCCGTTTACCCACGACGTGACCGAGCGCCGCCTCGGTTCTCCGTGCCGCCTCTTGCCGGCTGAAGACCAGCAGATTGAGGATGGCCGTACGCGCCTCCGTGGGTGAGTTCTGCCGCTGTATCTCTTCGAGCTCATGTTCGATTCGCTTTGGATCAAAGATCATAGCTTCCTCCAACGTCGGCCGGCACCGCCAATCAAGCGTTTTGCTTCCTCCGGTCCGGAGCTTGCAGGTCGGTACTGGGGCAGCGATTCGAGTGTGAGTTTCCAGCCCTCGAGAATGCGCGTGATGAAGGCCCACGAAGTCTCCACCTCGTCGCGACGCGTGTAAAGCGTCGAGTCACCGAGGATCGCGTCGAAGAGCAGTCGCTCGTACGCCTCAAGCGTTTGACCGCCGAAAGCCGACCCATACGCGAAGTCCATATTCACCGGCCGCATATCGGTGGTATACCCCGGTATCTTCGCGTTCATGTTTAGGGTAGCCCCTTCTTGGGGCTGGATGCGGATGATCAGGGCGTTGCGATTCATGGCCGGATGGCGATTGCGAAAGATCTGGTGCGGCGGTTCCTTGAAATGAACCGAGATCTCCGACACCTTTCGGAGAAGCCGCTTACCCGAGCGTACAAAGATGGGAACGCCGCTCCAGCGCCAGGTATCAATGAACAGTCGCAATGCAACAAAGGTCTCGGTCCGAGAGTTCGGATCCACTCCCTGCTCTTCTCGGTAGCCCGGAACTTCTTCCCCATCGACAATGCCTCCGGCGTATTGTCCGCGGACCGTGTGCCGGGCAATGTCCCGGTAGGTGATCGGCCTCAGGGCTTTTAAAACCTTCACCTTCTCGCCCCGAATGCTGTCCGGTGACAGGTCGTTCGGCGGTTCCATGGTGGTGAGACTCAAGAGCTGGAAGATGTGATTCTGTACCATGTCGCGCAAAGCGCCCGCGCTCTCGTAGTACGTGCCCCGCGTGCCGACGCCGATTTTCTCACCGACGGTTATCTGGATGTGGTCAATGTAGTTGCTGTTCCAAATGGGCTCGAAGATGCCGTTTCCGAAGCGCAGCGACAGTATGTTCTGAACGGTTTCCTTGCCCAAGTAGTGGTCAATGCGGTAGATCTGGTCTTCTCGGAAGTAGCGTGCCAGCACCTGGTTGAGGGCCTGAGCGGAATGGAAGTCGCGTCCGAAAGGTTTCTCGACTACGATGCGGGTAAAACCATCCGGTCGCTGGGCGAGTCCGAGGCTCCCAAGCTTATGAATGATGTCTTCGTACGCGCCCGGGGGCGTGGAGAGGTAATAGATGCGGTTCTGATAGCCTTCCGCGTAGGCGTCGATTTTCTTGAAGCCTTCGGGGTCCTGGAAGGTGGATTGTAGGTACTCGAGGCGAGAGAGGAAGGCATCGATCTGTTCCGTTCCGGCATCTTGGAAGTCGCTGAGCATCTCCCGTGCGCGTTCTCGCAGCCCTTCAGTTCCCCAGGAACGACGAGCGAAGCCCACCACCTTGAACTGTGTTGTCCCGGCAAGAAACAATGAAAAGAGTGCAGGCATGAGCTTCTTACGGGTGAGGTCGCCGGTCACGCCGAAGATATACATCACGAACGGTCGCGCCTCTCGGCCGGCCTCCAGCCCTGCGAGCAGAGGGTTATGTGTCATATTGCCCAATATGGGCAATGACTCAGGGAATGGCAATGTGCGTATGGACGAACGGGACGACAGCCGATCGAAAGCCTCTGGCGAGTATCAGGACTTTACTCGTGGGCTTTTAAATCCCTTCCCCGGTGCGGAGATCATCTACCGCCGGGTGACCGGTTCGACCATGGAGGATGCGCGGGAGCTCTTGCTTCAGGACGTGCCTCACGGGACCGTGGTAGCGACGGACTATCAAGAGCAGGGGAGGGGGCGTAAGGCCGATCGGCGGTGGATCGCCCCGCCGGGCGAGGCTCTCCTGTTTACA
>CAYFQV010000010.1:33815-40878 GCA_964345195.1 uncultured Spirochaetaceae bacterium | reverse complement strand
CTTTTCCCGTTTCTCGAAACCCACTATACTTGCGTAAGTGAAAGGCGAATGAACCATGTCGAGCTCTGATGATGTTGCAAACATCCTCTTCGCCTATGCCGAGCGTTCCGGCGGCCCACGCGTGGAGTTTCGCCGCCTATCCGTGTTCGCTCGGCGTTATGTCGAACACCACTTAGAGTCCAACCCCGCACTCGAAGACCTGGACGAAAACCTCGACAACCTACTGGCCGTCCGCCTGATAGAGCTCGAGGAAAACAATCGTTGTGATATTGAGTATCAAGAGGGGCGAATTGTCGGGGTTTACTATCCGGAGTTCTTCCTGCGGAAACTCAATCGCTTATACGCACGGGTGCGAGAGCGACCGGTCCTCCCCTTCCCTTCCGACGATAGTCTCGATTTTGCACTTCCGTCGCAGTTCGTTCGTCCGCTAGACGTGACCTCGGGCTTCGTGCAGATGCTCAAAAGTCCGCCTGAAGACGAGCTTCTCGTTCTGCGTCTTCTGTTTCCCGACGGTATTCGCAGCGTCCTTATTCCGGCAACTCTCATTGGAGACTCATTTGCGCTTCTGCTACTGCAGAAGATTCGGAATTACCTGCGTACCTCGCAAAACGCAGGGTACCTCCAGAGCCGGCTGCAAACTATCTTCCCGAATCGTGATCTTGCGGTGAAGGAAGTAATCGATAAGGCAATGACAACGCCCGAGGATGCGCTCGCAACCATCACGAAGCCCACGGACTTCAGCTTTCGGCTATGGACAAGCTTCTCAACGGTGATCATCAAGGAGTTTGCTCAGAAGACTGAGCCGCTATCTGAGGATCATGACCACGCGCAAGCCGCATACCTGCTTGGTTACTTCGCAGTTCATTACAACTCCATTCGCCAGGAGGCCAAAGATCACGATGCGGCGCTAAAGGCGGTTGAGAACGGCTTCCAGCGGGAGCCTTACGCCTACACCGCCTCCCAGATCTCTCAGATCAAGGACTCGCATGGAGTTCCGGTATCGAAGCGCTGTTCAACGAGCGAGATTCACCGGTTCATTGCACAAAAGATGAAGCCGTCTGAGTCGAACAAACTCCCGGACATACTTCGGCTAAAAACTCCCGACGGAACCGAATACTACCTTGCCCGTAACCGCGTGATTCCGGTTCTTCTTCGGCGCCGGAAGGAACGATCCCAGGAGTTGCACGCGTTCTACCTAAACTCCTGGTCGGATCTGATGCGCTCAGAGCGGTCGGTGACCTCTATGACGGATGAGGATGCCTTTTCGCGAGATGTCGAAGAGCAGCTGCAAAAACGTGATCCCTTGCTAATGGGACTTCTGAGCTACACCGTGATCAGTACCGCACTCCAGGACGAGAACGTCAGCGAAACCGCCGTAAACCAAGTGATGGCCCTTATCGATTCCAAGAAACAAGTACTTCACTCCCTACCCGAGATCTTGGGTTTGGAACGTGAAAAGCTGTATCGGGATGCCAGGCTGACGCTACCGATCTGGCAGGCGGTCCCATTTCTCTACGCGCTGGTTCGATTCTCCCGCTTCCTCTTCGGGCCCCGTCGCAGCTCTCAGCAGAAGCGTAACAACGGCAAGAAACGCGAGGCAAAACCTCCGAGCACGACGGGAGAAGCCTTTACAGCTGGAAAGACCGCCCGGATGCGGATCGGGCACGATGGTGAGAACGGACGCAATTCTGGTGTCGATTCCGACACGCAGGGCACCGAGCCGCGTCAGTCCGGCAGCGGCACCGAAGCACTCAGAAACCGCGACGCCAAGATTAAATATCAAAAGGCGGTGCGGGAGCTCCAGCGTGAGTACACCGGCGCTCACAGCAGCGTGGACGACACCCTCGAAGAGCTGATTGAGCGCTGGAACCCTCTCATTGATCCCAAAGCGAAGAAGGACCTTGTCGAGGATGTCAACGCTCTCGTCCGAGACTTTCTGCGCCGGATGAAAACCGGATTGAAAAGCTACCCACCGGATCGCCGACGAATCCAAAACCTTGCTGCAAATCTATGCGAGAAGGATGCCCTCAAAGAGATTCGGCGGCGGGAGCCCTTGCAGAGATACGTCGAACTTTACATGCTCAAAATTCTCGAGAAGTAATGCGAACCGTGGACATACGCCATCCCTAAAGGAGGCTGGTCATGAGCAACGTGAGGGAAAAGGGCGAGCAGGAAATTCGTCGGGAAGTGGAGGAGTTCCAGCAAGAGAAGGAGCAGATAAAGGAAATGATCGGCCGCGTCGGCGGTCGTTCATACGCGCGGAAAGACAACATTATCAACGCTGTATTTCTCGGTCTGATAATTGTTTTTTTTGTGCTTGAAGCCGGCTTCGGTCTCATCCCGGCCTTTGTCTCCCTCGAAATCAGTGTGCTGCTCGTATCTATCAAGATCGTGTGGATGATCCACTCCCACAACCGCTTTTACCATTACCAGTTCTGGGTCCTCAATTCAATCGAGTTCCGCATCAACGACATGTCGAAACGTCTAAAGAAGGTTGAAGATGGACTCACTGTCTCCGGAAGCTCGGGGAGTAGAGGAGATATGGCGGAGGGTAAACATGGCCGCGTTGGACCGAGGGCGGAATCTGACGGCGATAACGATTCTCAGCGGTGAGCGCGGGGTAGGCAAGAGTTGCCTATGTCTCAAACTGGCTGCGCTCATCCGGCAGGCGGTCGGATCGCGTGGGGTGGCCGGAGTAATCACTCTTCGAAGTGGAGACGAGCCAAACGCAATCGCGATACCTCGTTCCGCCCTTTTTCTGCCTTCCCGTAAGCGCCTTCCTCTCGCCGACGTAGCTACGGCAGCGACGGAAGTGAGGAAACAGGCGGAAGGTCCGGCCCTCGGCCCGTATCGGTTCCACCAGCGTACGATTGACGAAGTAAACGCGTTGTTCCGGGGAGGGCTGCGCGCCGACGGCGCCGGCGGGCGAAGCAACAAGACCGCCGCTCAAGTCTCTCAGTCCTTCGCCAAAACGGCTGCATGGGATGCTCGCCCACGAGACGCCGTGTGGATCTTGGATGAGGTCGGCCCTCTCGAGCTTCACCACGGCCGCGGGTTCGCCGGCGCCCTGGATGAAATTCGCAGGGTGCCGGAGACGTGCGCGATCATTGTGGTCCGCCCCGCTCTTGTGGCTACGGTCCGTGGCTACTTCCACAACCGACACATACAGGAATACTGGGCGTCCCGGGAGACTCGAGAGACCGCCGCTTCAGAACTCTACGCTCTTGTCGCCGGTCTGTGACCAATGTTTTATAGTCTGTTTTCTAATCGCAGTCTTGCTTACGAATCTCCGGTGCGGACTTGCAGCTTCCGTAAGGACTCCGCGTTATCCAGTTGTCCACCGGCTCCTTCTTGTTGAGAGCTCTCCACACATCCTCGAAGCGCATGGGCATATGGGTCATCTGCGCACCGGTCGCCTGTTGTATGGCGTTGCCCAGAGCCGGCGCCACGGAGATCATGGGGTGCTCCGCCACTCCGCGTGCCCCGAAGGGTCCGTCGAGTTGTGCGGTTTCCACCGCGATCGCATCGATCTCGAGAGGCATATCCTGCGCGGTGGGGATTTTGTTATCCGTGAACGACGGATTCAAGAGGTGCCCCTGTTGGTCGTAGATATATCCTTCACAAACCGCGGTACCGAGGCCCTGCAGCATGCCGCCGATGACCTGTCCTCGCATTGCCTGGGGATTGACAACTTTACCTACGTCGAAGGCCGAGATCACCTTTAGCACGTTATACTCGCCTGTTTCCGGATGCACCTCGACGACGAGGCCATGTGCCCCGTAGGTCCAATCCAAGGCCGGGAATCCTTGACCGGTTTCCTTGTCCAGGTTTGTCAAACCTTGCGCAATGTAGCGGCCGACTCCAACCAAGGGCCCGCCGATGGACCGGCCGTCCGGATACGCGTACCCGATGGCCATTTCCCGGAAGCTCACGGCGTTATCCGGATTGTGTTTCACGAAAACCTTGTCACCGTCATGGTCCAGGTCCACCGTGCCTGCTCGAAGCACATGAGCCGCCGTTTCGTAGGCCCGTTTCAGCATGTCGTCCGCCGCCAGAATTGCGGCGTTCCCGCTGAGAATAAGCCCCTTCGAGGCGACGGTTTGCCAATCGTAGGGATCGCGATCGGTATCGGTCTCTACTGCAATGTTGACTTTCTCCAGGGGCATTCGAAGTCGCTCAGCGATGATTTGCGCGAGGGAGGTGTAACTACCCTGGCCGATCTCGGTGAGCGAGAGATTTGCGGTGACCGACCCATCCTCGTTCATTTTGAGGACAACCAAGGTGGCGGTGAAAGAGGGCATTGCCGGCGCTTTGTGCAGGGCGGCTACGGCCTTTCCGATCTTCATGCCGGTTTTTTTCTCGCGCTCGCGCTCTTGGTCGGTCAATTGTCCGTAGCCAATAGCGGACTCGGCTGCTTCCATGCACTTCGTAACGTTCCCGGTGTGCTCAGTGATCTTCTCGCCGGTAAGTGTAAGGGAGCCGGGTTTCAGAGCGTTCTTCTTCCGGAAGTCAAGAGGATCCATACCGATAGCATAGGCAATGAGATCCATGTGACGCTCGATACCCCAGTGAAACTCCACGTGGCCGAAACCCCGGTACGCAGTACCGTAGGGTTTGTTCGTATAGATAGTGTATGCGTCTACCCATGCATTGGGTATATCGTAGGGACCGGCGGCGGAGTATCCTGAGGCACGAGTGACGTTCACGGCGTAGTCGGCATACGCGCCGGAATCCCAGTACATGGTCATCTGTTGCGAGAGGATTTTGCCGTCATTGCGAATGCCGGTCTTAATCCGGTACGTCAACTGACTCCGGCAGGGCAAAAGCGTGAACTCCTCTTCCCGCGTTGCCGTAAGCTTAACCGGCCGGCCGCCGGCTGCCTTGGAGAGCACTGCAACGAGCGGCTCAATGCCGATCCCGGCCTTGCCGCCGAATCCTCCACCTACGTAGGGAACGACAACCCGCACGTTACGGTGCGGAAGCCGAAATGCGCCGGCAAAGAGGTTCCTGAGAGTAAACGGAGACTGCGCGGAGGACCAGATGTTAACTTTATCGCCGTGTTTCCACTCCACAATGGCGACGTGGGTTTCCATGGGCACGTGTTGCACCGAGGGATTTGTATATTCCCGTTCGATTATCCATTCCGAGTCCTCGAAACCCTTGTCAACATCTCCCTTGCGAATCTTCGTATGGTTGGCGACATTCGTGCCCGGTTGGGGTGAGAATACCGCCTTCATGTAGTCGTAATTGCCGAGATCGGGATGCACCAAGGGCGCGTTGTCCTCGAGCGCGTCGAGTGGATGTAGCACCGGCTCGAGTACCTCGTAGTCCACGTCAATGAGGTCGACGGCTGCTTGCGCGATCTCGAGGCTGTCCGCGGCAACCGCGGCAACCGCTTCGCCGTAGTGCCGCACCTCCCCTTTAGCGAGAATGGCTTTATCGACGACGTAGAGGCCCAAACGGTAGTCGAGGTCGTCCCCAATAACTACCGCACGCACTCCTGGAAGTGCCCGAGCCTTACTCGTATCGATATTCCTGATCTTCGCTCGGGCGTGGGGACTTTGTTTTACCCTGCCGTACAGCATGCCGGCAACGATCATATCGCTGACGTACTGTGCATCTCCCGTCAGTTTCTCCGTGGAATCCTTTCGTTCGACCCTTTGGCCGACGTATTTCAGTTTCGTTGCGTCCTCATACATGGCGGGCATCCTCACTTGTGTGGCCCGGCGCCACGGTCTTAATCGTCGCATTCCGCTCGGCGTCTTCATCCCACTGCCCGGTCAGATCGAGTACCGCTTCCACGATCTGCTGATATCCGGTGCACCGGCAAAAGTTACTTTCGATCCCGTGGATGATCTCTTTTTTTGTCGGTTTCGGAGTGCGCTCTAGGAGATCGCGAACCGTAATGACCATGCCCGGTGTGCAGAAACCGCACTGCACCGCGTGATGCTTGTGAAACGCTTGCTGTATAGCCGACAGCTCGCCGTCTTTCGCCTCGCCCTCAATGGTCTCGAGAATCGAATCGTGTGCCTCCGCCGCGAGCACCAAGCAGGAATTCACCGTCTTGCCGTTCATGAAAATCGTGCATGCTCCACACTCGCCCGAGCCGCACCCTTCCTTGGTCCCGGTCAGACCCAGCGTGTTTCTCAAAAAGTGTAGAAGTGTGAGATTCTCCGGGACCTCGCGATTGTATTGTTCACCGTTGATTGTCACAGATATGTTGATCATAGTTATGCCACCTCTTTCATGAGCCTCTTGATGTACTCTCCGACCATGTACGTGCGGTATTCTGCAGTGCAGCGTACATCGTCAATAGGACGTATCGCCTCCATGGCGGCAGCCTTGACCTCTTCGTACGAAACGCTGCTCTTGAAGTCGGGCAGCAGGACCGGCGTTGGAGCCGCGGAACTAATCGCACACCGGAGCGTTCCGTTCTTGCGTGTCATGGCGACGGCGACAAGCCCCAAATCGTGCCCCTTGATGCGCTTGAGCTTCTGGTAGCGCCCCACCATGTCGGCCGTATCCGCGGGAACGTTTATCTTCTCCACAATCTCGTCCGGTTCGATTTGCGTCTTCTTGACCCCGGTGATGAACTCTTTTACGGGAAGCTCTCTGGTACCTCGCTTGGACCTCAACACGACACTCGCGTCGACACAGAGAAGTGGCGATGACATGTCACCACAAGGTGAGGCAGTCACCAGATTCCCGACCATCGTCGCCCGATTTCGCAGCTGGTAGGTTGCCAACTCACTACCCGCGGCATAGAGGATTTGATAGTGCTCTTGGACATCGCGATTGTCGACGAGCTCGTTTACAGTGACGCAGGAGCCCACACTCAGACCGCCGTCCGCGGTATAGCTGAGCGCATGCAGCTCTTCGATCTTCTTCAGATCTACGACGTACTCCGGCTGAACAAAGCCCGAGCGAAGGTTGACGAACAAGTCGGTGCCGCCGGAGAACACCGCTGCTCTGTCGCGTTTCTCCGCAAGCACGTCGAGGAGTTCCTGCATGCTCGTCGGTGCCAAATACTCAAACTTGTAGTTCATCAAACCCTCCCAATGCT
>CAYFQV010000010.1:13417-33715 GCA_964345195.1 uncultured Spirochaetaceae bacterium | reverse complement strand
GTAGTTACCGGATACGATGCGGAGCGTGTGGGAGTTCTGGCAACTGCGTTCCCCCGCATTGACCTGGTCTATAACCCTTGGTACCGTCTCGGCATGTTCTCGTCGATACAGGCGGGCGTTCGCCGCGTGCGCACACCCCGCTTCGCCGTAGTACCTGGAGACTTAGCCATGCTGACGCGGTCCGCATTCAATCGCGTGCTTCGCGCCGCGGAAGCAAGCGTCGTGCGGCCGCTATGGCACGGTACGCCGGGACATCCCGTCGTTATGGACTCTCGCGTCGTTCCACGGATTCTGCAGATGCCCTGTTCGGCAAAGATGCACGAGGTCCACAGTTACTACGACGTACAGTATGTAGACCTTGAAGATGATTCCGTTGCCCGAGATATAGACACCCCGAGTGAGCTTGCACAACTCCAAATGTAAGTAGACCTTGAAATGCGCAGAAACCCGGCTCGCTCGAAACCGTCAGGAGGTTCAGTATGTTTTTCAAAACGGCCCGCAGCCATCCCGCCGTCCTATTCAATCGCCGGCTATTTGTATCGATACTTCTTCTGCTCTTTGTGCTTGGGCTTCCGGGCCTTCTTGCGCAGTCGGACTCGACACCGGGGGCGTCGGGACGCGATACGCTGTCGATTACAGACGCTCTAGGAAGGTCTGTAACACTATCCAATGAGCCGACGCGAATCACCCTCGCCGGACGCGCCGTCTTGATGCTGGCGGACGCGGCGTATGCCTTCCCTTCGGCACATGAGCGAATCACGGCGGTGAGCCGCATAGATCAGGGAAAGGGCAATTTTCTACGTGCGCTGGACCCCGACTACGGGGACAAGCAGATTCTCGAGCGTAACGCAGGGCCGGAGCAGATTGCGGCAACGCGCCCGGATCTCGTGATACTCAAGGATTTCATGAAGGGTAGCCTCGGGGACGCCGTCTCACGTCTCGGCATTCCCGTTGTCTATCTTCGGCTCGAGACGCCGGAAGACTACCGCAGAGATATTCGGACTCTCGGTCGAGTTCTCAACGCTGAGGCGCGGGCGGAGCAAATCGTCGCCTACTACGACGAACGTGTGCAGTTCGTGGAGGAGCGCATTGCCGGTGTTCCCGACTCGGAACGTCCGAACGCACTCTTCGCCTACTACGCCATGCAGGGCAATGAAGCCGCCGTAAACGTGCCTCCCGCCGGCTGGATACAGACAACACTCCTGCGTCGTGCCGGCGCAACTCCCCTCTGGGAGAATGCGGTTACCGGCGGGGGCTGGCAAACTATCAATCTGGAACAGGTTCTTCAATGGAATCCGCGCGAACTGTTCGTGGTCTCTTACAGACGAGACATCACGCAGGTCATGGAGCGCATCCGGAATGATAGTCGCTGGCAACAGATTGCAGCCGCCAAGGAGGGGAGCATCCACGCCTTCCCCCTCGATTACTACAGTTGGGATCAACCCAACGTGAGATGGATTCTCGGGCTTCAATGGCTCGCTCAGAAGCTGCATCCCGATCGGTTCCAGGGAATGGATATGGAGCAGGTGGTCTATGACTTCTTCAGTTTCATGTACGACATGAACCGAACACAGACACAGGAGATCGTGCTGTCCACACTCGAGGGCGATATACAACTGGACTCGTATGGTGAGTGACGAGCGCTCCGGAAACCGTGCCTGATTCGTGGTTCGACGCGGAAGCGCGGAAACGCCGACACCTCGTGCTGCTCCTCCTTGCGAGCTTGCTTATTGTCGGGCTTTCCCTGTTCATCGGCCGCTTTCCGCAGGCCGGCTTCACACCGCCGTGGCGTCTTCTCGGTGACGACCTTGGTCGTAATCTTTTCATGACCCTTCGTCTCCCCCGCGTACTGGCTGCTTTTCTCGTGGGCGCGTCTCTGGCGAGCAGTGGTCTGGTCATGCAGCACCTATTCGGAAATCCGTTGGTGGAGCCTGGCTTGGTCGGTGTTTCCCAAGGGGCCGCATTCGGCGCGGCCCTCACCTTTTTGGTCGCCGGCGCCGCGGCAGGCGCCGTGCAGGCGGTATCGGCCGTATTCGGTTTCGCCGGACTGCTGTTGTCGTATACGATCGCAAAGCGCGCACGATTCGGTGGATGGATTCTTCGCTTGATCCTTGCCGGAATCGTCGTATCCGCGTTCTTCTCCAGCGGAGTTGGTCTCATAAAATTTGCCGCGGACCCCTACGAAGAGCTTCCGGAGATCACCTTCTGGCTATTGGGGGGACTGTCCGGGACGACCTGGAACCGTCTCGGCATTGTCGTGGCCTTTGCAGTTCCCGCACTGGTCGTTTTGTTCCTCTTGCGTTGGCGCGTCAACGTATTGAGCTTGGAAGATGAGGTGTCTTTCAGTCTCGGTATCGCACCTGCACGCTCACGGGTTCTTCTGCTCTTGGCGGCGACTGTTGCAACCTCTGTGTCGGTTTCCATCGCGGGCATTATCGCCTGGGTTGGGCTGGTCATTCCGCATATCGCGCGGCGGCTCTTTCCCGTAGACGCACGCTACGGGGTACCGGCTTCGATTCTGCTCGGTGGCAGTTTCCTCGTGCTCTGTGACGACCTCGCGCGTACCGCTCTACCTGGAGAGATCCCTCTCGGCGTCGTCACGTCTCTAATCGGCTCGGTAATTTTCGGTGCACTTTTGCTGCGCGGCACGGTGAGGATTCGCCGATGAGCGCTCCGCTGCTTCGGTTCGACAAGATCGGCTTCGGCTACGCGGCCGGAGAGCCGCTCCTCTCGGATGTTAGCTTTTCCGTGCAGCACGGGCAGGCCGTCGCTTTGCTCGGCCCCAACGGTGTGGGCAAAACGACTCTGCTTCGTGTCGGTCTGGGCTGGCTTGCACCCCAGAGCGGAGCAGTTCTCATTACCGGCAAACACGTGAGATCATTCCAGCGCCGAGAGCTCGGACAAATCCTCGCACTGGTACCGCAGGATGAGCATTTGCCCTTCGATTACAGCTTGCGCGAATATGTGCTTCTCGGGCGCACGCCCCACTTAGGCGCCGTGGACCTTCCAAAATCGAAGGACCGGCGTATTGCCGACGCTGCTCTGGAGACCGTTGGTCTGACGGAAATTGCGGAACGGAGTGTTGCCGTGCTGAGCGCCGGTGAACGGCAATTACTGCTGTTGGCCAGGGCTATTGCGCAGGAACCGCGCGGCTTGCTGTTGGACGAGCCCTCATCCCACCTGGATATCGGCAACAAGGCCCGTCTGTTCGGTTTGCTTCGGGAGCTCCAACGATCGGGCACAACACTCCTGTTTACGACTCATGATCCTCAGTTCGCCATGAACCTCGCGGATGCCGTGGTAGTGATGAAGGATGGTCGTGTTCGCGCCGCCGGAACCCCGGTGAGCACACTTCGCACGGATCTGCTCAGCGAGACCTACCAGGCTCCTATTGAGGTCGTGCATACAGCCAGGGGACCGGCGATCTTCTGGGATAGCGAGTCATGATCCGGCTCAATTGAACGCCTGCTCCGGGCGCGTATCGAGCCGTCACGTTCCGTCGGATTGGCCCGCAGCACGAGCGACGGCATTCTCGATTGTCTCGTAACCGGTGCAGCGACACAGGTTGCTCTCCATCCATTCGCGGGTCTCTTCGGCACTTGGATCCGCATGGTTCGCCAAGAGCGCGTACGCATTCGTGACCATGCCGGGCGTACAGAATCCACACTGGAAGCCGTACTCGTTTATGAAGGCGTCCTGGACGTCCGTTTGCTGCAGCCCTTCGATCGTAGTCACCTCTTTGCCGATAGCATCCAGCGTCAGGGTATAACAGCTCTTCACCGGTTTACCGTCCAGTAACACCGTGCAGGCACCGCAGTCACCATTCTCGCATCCGAGTTTAGTACCGGTAAGCCCGATTGTCTCTCGGAGTGTCCGAAGCAAGGTGTCACCGGGCTGCACCGGCACTTCGACCTCTCGATCATTGATATGAAGCTTGATACGTTCCGTATTGCGATAGACCCGCATGATTCTCTCCTATCGTCACATTCGAACTCTAAGATAGTTTCGATAAACCGGCTTGCAGTGCATCCCGTAATAGGAAACGCCGATACTCGGCGCTTCCCCGCATATCCCCCCGGATCCGGTCGGCAAGCTCGGTCACCGCTCGTTCCGCCCGGGCTTCAGCACTCTCAGCGCTCGAGAGAGTCGCGTCGAGCTCATCATCTACGATTGGATATGAGGCGACCCCGGCAAAGGCTGCATGAAATCCCGCATCGTCTTTGACCATACTCAGACTTACCACGGGATAATCCACCCGAGAATCCTTCGTATGGCGACGGTAGTAGGATGCGTTGTTACAGGTGGATTCAGACACACGCAAGTCCACGAGGAATTCACCGTCCTGAAGGCGTAGCCGTTTGTTGAAGATCTCCCGCACCGGCACCCGTCTGGTACCGTGCTCTCCGCCGATCGTCACTGAGCCGCGGCCCGCCAGGAACGGCAGGAGAGCTTCGCGATACGGAAGCATGCCGGCCGCATTTCCGCCGACTGTCAGCGTGTTGCGCACCGTATGGTCCGCAATACCGCGACACGCCTGCGACAGCAGATCCCATGCGTCGTGTTGAATCACCTCATTCAGCGTGGCGCAGGCGCCGACCACAAGCTCGCCGTCGACCACAGCGATGCCACGGCATTCGGGAACACCCTTGAGATCCACGAAGGCGGGAGTGGAGAGTCTGTTGTCTCGCGCCATGGTCACAAGCTCCGTGCCGCCGGATAAGAAGCGGACTCCCGTATTCTCCGCGAGTGCCCGCCCATGCGCTTCGACAGCTTCTTCTAAGTTTTCGGGTTTGTAGTAGACAACATCGAAGGGAATCATCGCCCGCCTCCTGTTACCTGCTCTCCGTGCTCCCGGTAGGCTCGCCACAGAAACTCAGGGGTAATGGGCATACGGTTCAGCTGCGTTCCGACGGCGCGAGAAAATGCCGCCGAGAGCGCCGCCGGCATTCCAACGATCCCCTGCTCACCCAGCCCACGGGCGCCGAAGGGCCCGTCCCGCTGTGGGGTCTCGACGAAATCCACGACGTATTCCGGATGCTCACCGTAGCGCAGGATCTTAAAGTCTCGGAGCTTGCCGTTTATTATTCGCTCGCGGCTGTCGAACTCAAAGGCTTCTCGCGTTGTATAGCCGATTCCCATTGCCATGGCGCCGACAACCTGCCCACGTGCCAAGGCCGGATTGATCACGCGTCCGACATCCATGGAACAGGCGGATTTCACCACGTGGTAGGCACCGGTGCGAAGGTTTACCTCTAGCTCTACACCTTCTGCCCCGATGGTCCATTCGAGTCCGGGATGTCCTTTCCCCGTCTCTTTGTCCAAATCCGTCAGGTGTCGGGCAATATAGCGGCCTCGTCCGATGATCGGGCCGCCGATCGCGTTGCCGTTCGGGTACACGTAGCCGAGTACAACCTGGGACAGGTCCAGACCGATTTCAGGCTCATCCGTCACGTACACCCGTCCGCCATGAACCGTTAGATCCTCTCTGGGAACGCGAAGCGGTGCGGCCGCGACATCTTTGATTTGAGCTACGGCATCATCCACGGCGCCGAGCGCAGCTCGGCCCACCATGAACAGCGTACGGCTGGCGGCCGTTGTCCAGTCGTGCGCGGCACGGTCGGTCATTGTCTCACTTACGCAGAACACCTGTTCCGGCTCCACGCCGAGCCGTTCGGCCACGATCTGACTCAGTCCGGTGAAGATCCCTTGGCCGATCTCCACCGCCCCGGTCATGAGGTTCACCGTCCCATCCTCGTTGAATGAGACCATGGCCGCGGCGTCGGTAAAGGTCGGAATGGCCGGAGCCTTCCAGTAGGCGCTGACCCCCTTCGCCCGCACCGTATCTTCAGAAATCCGGACTCTCGATCCCTTATCCCAGTCGATAGCTTTCGATACACGACGAAGGCACTCCGGGAGGTCTCCGGTGTTGCCGTCGAGGACGTTTTGCGTCGGGGTCGTGTCCCCTTCAACGATCGCGTTCTTGAGACGCAGCTCCACCGAGTCCATCCCGAGCTTCTCCGCAAGGATCTCAATGGCGCGCTCGATCGAGTACGTCATCTCGATATGACCGAAACCCCGGTATGCCGTCGCGAAGGGGTGGTTTGTATACACACAGATAGAGTCCGTGGTCACGTTCTCAATGCGGTATGGCCCGGTGCAGGAGTAGCCGGCGGCTCGACTTACGTTGACGGCGTAGTCCGCGTAGCCTCCGGAGTCGAAAAGGAACTCGATATCCGCGGCAAGGATTGTGCCGTCCTGGGACGCTGCGAGGCGTACCCGAGATTGCAGGCCCGGCGCTCCCGGTGAGCTTACCAGATCTTGCTCGCGTGAATTTGCGACGCGCACGGGTCTGCCGCCGACGGCTTGCGAAAGGAGATATGCGAGAGGCTCGAGTTGAATACCCGCCTTACCGCCGAAGCCGCCGCCCACCGCCGGCGCTATGACGGTGATCTTGCCGGGAGAAATCCCGAATGATCGGCTCATGATGCCGCGAACCCCGTAGGGTGACTGCGTCGAGGTTCGTACGATGATTTGGCCATCCGCGGCAACCTCCGCGATTGCGATCCGTGGCTCCATGGCCACGTGGTCCCCGGGAGGAAATTCGAAGTCGCCCTCAATTACCGTGTCCGCGTTTGCGAAGGCTTGCTCGGCGTTCCCCTTCCGTATCTTCGTGCGATTGGCAACATTAGAGCCTGGTTCCGGATGGATGGCCGGAATGTGCACGTACTCGGACATGTCCGGGTGGATGATGGGTGCATCCGCCGCGAGTGCTTCTTTGGGTGATTTCACGAGCGGAAGATCTTCGTAATCGATTTTGACCTTTTCCGCCGCCGCGAGCGCAACCTTCTCGTTATCCGCGACAACCGCCGCAACGGGCTCGCCGTAGAAGCGAACACGCCCGCGCGCGAGCGCGGGTTTGTCTCCCAAGTACAAGCCGACACGCTGTGGAAAGTCTTCACCGGTGAATACGCCGTGCACACCGGTCATCGTCAGGGCTTCATCGCTCTGTATTCCGCGGATCTTTGCATGAGCACGGCTGCTAGTGACAACAACCGCATAGAGCATACCGGCAACGCGGTAATCATCCGTGTATCGTGTGCGCCCGTGGACCTTGTCGAGAGCGTCTTTCCGTCGGTAGCTGACACCGAGGCGGCTTTCGCTGCCTGCTGATTGCGCTTCCATGGCTCCTCCCGTCACTGACTGCGCAGCTTTCATAGCATGAAACTAATAATTTTCATCCGAGCTTGTGTCAAATACGCAGGAGTTGCACGCGTCTATGGGCTGCGCCGTCTTACACCAGAGACAGCAAGATTCCGGCGGCAATGGCTGAACCGATAACCCCCGCGACGTTCGGTCCCATGGCGTTCATCAAAAGGAAGTTCGACGGGTTCTCCTCCTGGCCGATTTTCTGCACAACACGGGCCGACATGGGAACCGCCGATACACCTGCTGCGCCGATCATGGGATTAACGCGTCGACCGGACAACACGTACATTAGCTTGCCCAGCAGTACACCCGTCGCGGTTCCAATAGCAAAGGCAACTAAGCCCAGCACGATTATCAGAATCGTCTGTAGTGTAAGGAACTCCTCCGCGGACATCTTCGAACCGACCGCAAGAGCCAAGAGAATGGTCACGATATTCGTCAGCTCGTTCTGAGCTGTACGGCTCAATCGTTCAACAACACCCGCCTCGCGGAAAAGGTTTCCCAACATCAGCATGCCGATAAGCGGTGTCGATGCCGGAACGAACAGCGCGGATACGATCGTCGTCACAATCGGAAAGACGATCCGGACTCGCTGCGACACCGCTTGCATTTCTCCCATGACGACCGCACGCTCCTTCTTTGAAGTGAGCAAGCGGATAATAGGAGGCTGAATGATCGGCACAAGCGCCATGTAAGAGTATGCGGCAACTGCGACCGGGCCAAGGAGATCCGGTGCGAGCTGAGACGTTACATAGATCGCCGTGGGTCCATCCGCACCACCGATTATAGCCACGGACGCCGCCTCGGCAAAATCAAACCCCAAGGCGCTCGCACCGATGAGCGTGGCAAATATGCCGAACTGCGCCGCGGCGCCGAGCAAAAAGGTTCGCGGGCGCGCCAAGAGCGGGCCGAAGTCTGTCAGCGCGCCGACCCCTAAGAAGATGAGGGGCGGGAATACACCTGTTTCAATTCCGAAGTAGAAGTATCTCAGTAGACCGTCAGGCCCGAACATTCCGGCGAGCGGAATATTCACCAAAACAGCTCCAAATCCGATAGGAACGAGAAGAAGCGGCTCGTAACGTCGCGCGATGCCGAGGTAGATAAGTATTACGCCGACCCCAATCATGCCGGCGCTTTGCCACGTCAGAGCGGCGAATCCGGTTGATTGCAGAAAGGATGCGATCACGGCGCCCATGACTATTCGACTTCCATGAGGATTTGCCCTTCACGGACGTTGTCGTTTGATGCCACATGCACTGCGGACACCGTGCCCGCACGTGGGGCGTTCACTTCAATGTCCATCTTCATGGCTTCCATAAGAATGATGCGCTCGCCGGCTTCGACGGTGTCGCCGTCCGATACGATCACTTCCTTTATGACTCCCGTCATTGGGGCCGGAATACCATGCTCGCCGGCTTGCGCGTTTGGTGGAGGAAGACCGGTGGAGCGAGGAGCTGGAGAAGGAGGCGTGGAGGTCGGCGTCTCACTTCCTGCCGCCTGGCTGCCGCGCTCATCTACCCGCTCGACATCCAGCACCGACAGGGTGTAGACGGCGTTGTCGCGTTGAATAGTGAGCTCGTCTCCGTGCCGCTCAACAGTCACCCAGAAATCCGTCCCGTCTTCCTGCAGATGAATTCTTCGCTTCATATCTCTTTGGTCCTCATTTAGCCTATCTGCGCTCGAAGCAGCGCCCACCGAGCCGCCCGGCGACCCACGGATCATGCTGCGCGGTCCGAGTCCGGACCCATACGTAGCTGTACGCCGACCCGTGCTCTTCGTTGTCGAGGTAGGCAATCGCCGCCGCGTATACCCAGTCAGGAGAGCGGCCGTTCACACTTCCAGTAGAGGGCTCGGTTGATATCTCCCGTTTCGCAGCGCCGCTGCGTGTCTGCTCATCATTGACTCGTCTCGGATCGACCAGGCGCGGGATAAGGGCCATAATTAAGCTCAAGACGGTTAGGAACACAAAAACAATGGCGATTCCGGCCAGGGCAACAACAAGTGTATACGTCATAATCATCTCTGCCGGCGCTTCGTTTGCGTCACAACGGCATATTGCCGTGCTTCTTCTGAGGGCGCTCTTCAGTTTTGCGCATGTACATTTCAAGAGAGCGTATGAGCTCAGACCGCGTGTGAGCCGGATCGATTACATCATCTATGTAGCCGAACCTGGCTGCATTGAAAGGCGTTGTCACCGACTCTTTGAACTCTTGGATTTTCTCCGCCCGCTTTTCTTCCGGCTTCTCCGCTCCGGTAATATCCCGGCGAAAGATGATGTTCGCCGCACCTTCGGGACCCATGACGGCTATCTGCGCACCCGGGTAAGCCATTACACGGTCATAGCCGAGACCCTTCGAGGCCATGGATATGAATGCACCTCCGTAGGCTTTACGAAGGATCAACGCGAGCTTGGGTACCGTTGCCTCTGCAACGGCGTAGAGGATCTTTGCACCGTGGCGGATGATACCCCCGTGCTCCTGGTCCACTCCCGGCAGGAAGCCCGGCACATCCGCCAACGTGACGATCGGGATATTGAAGGAGTCGCAGAAGCGCAGAAAGCGCGCCGCCTTATCGGAGGCGTTTATGTCCAGTGCCGCCGCGTATACCCGCGGTTGATTTGCAAAGAACCCGACGGTACGTCCCGCAAGCTTGCCGAATCCGACGACAACGTTACCGGCGTAATCACGCTGCACCTCTAAAAAAGAGTTCGGGTCGACCACTTCCTGTATGATCTCTCGAACATCGTAGGATTGCTTCTCGTCTTCGGGCAGTACGGAGAGTATTCCCGGCGTCTCCCGATCCGGTGAGTCCTCTACAGGCGCTACCGGCGGCAACTCGCGATTGTTCGACGGCAAGTAGCTCAATAATCGACGAATGAATGCCAAGCACTCATCTTCGCCGGGAAAGCGGAAATGTGCTACGCCGCTCACTCCGCAATGAGCCGCAGCGCCGCCGAGATCCTCTTGGGAGATCTCTTCGCCCGTAACCGTCTTAATGACTTCGGGACCGGTGATATACATGTTGCTTACCGTATCCACCATGAAGATAAAGTCGGTGATGGCCGGGGAGTAGACCGCGCCGCCCGCACATGGACCGAGGATGATCGAAAACTGCGGGACCACACCGGATGCCAAGGTGTTGTTTCGAAAAATGCGCGCATAGCCCTGCAGTGACAGCACCCCTTCCTGAATGCGGGCACCGCCGGAGTCGTTTACGGCGATAAACGGCGATCCGGTCTTCAAGGCGTTCTCTTGCGCGTCCGCGATTCGGGAAGCCTGCATCTCCCCAAGAGAGCCGCCGAGCACCGTGAAGTCTTGGCTCGCAAAGAACACCTGCTTCCCGTCAACCTTGCCTGAGCCTGCAACCACGCCGTCTCCGTAGAAACGCTTCTTGTCCATCCCGAAGTCGACTGACCGACCGGTCACGTAGGCTTGATCCTCTACCAGAGAGTCCGGATCCAGTAATCGCTCCATGCGTTCCCGTGCGGTCAACTTGCCCTTTTCGTGCTGCTTCTCGATCCGCTCCGCACCGCCTCCCGCATGCATCTCCGCCCGCGTTTCTGCAAGCTGTTTGAGTGTCTCCCGATGTCCCAAGCTTCTGCTCCTCTCCACACGGCAGTGCCGTCGTACGGCCGACATCCCAACGCAACGATCCGCGCCGCGAACGATCCACGTCACGGTCGACGCTGCGTCATGATTCCGCGAGTCGTTTATTCAGTTTGATTAGCAACCACTTCTTGTTAACGATCGAGCGGGTATGTGATCCGCGCCCGATCACGCCCGATTCGTCGGTGGCGGTCATCTTGAGACGAATGTGGGAGCCGTCGAAGCTCTTAATCTCCACCTTCACAGTCGCTGTTGCGCCGACGACGCTCGGATGCTCATGCGTGACTTCCGCACTCTTGCCGACGGAGATGAAGCCCTCCGGCAGGCGACTATCAATCAGATTAGCCGCGGCCTCCATCATCATGGCCACCATACTCGGCGTGGAAAGAAGATCTTCCACCTCGGTGGTCCAGAAATTGCCGGCTGCGTCCTCCTTCGTCACCGTTCGCTGTACTGTGTTGGTATCTCCAATAAGGATACCCGGAAACTTCACACCGTCCTCCTCACGTGTCGCACAGGCTAACAGATGAGCGAAACCGGCCGGTCCGCCCTGCCGTTTGCATGAGGTGCTTATAGTAACACAGCCTGCGTGATGGTCAAAACTCCAGCTCGTGACATTGAATTGACGGTGACCCAAGGGGCGGATACGATGGATTGCAGTAAACCTCTCTGAAGGAGTCAAGCAATGAAGAGGAATCCGCCCGAGAAGGTCTCTGAAGAGGAAATCACGTTACCGGTAGAGGAAATTGAGCCGCTGCTTTCCGGGCCGCAGCTTGAGCTACCTCCCTTCGAGCCCGCAATGGTTAAGCTGAAGAACGGTAAGACAATGGTTTTACGGGAGCTTCGCAAGGATGAGGCGGAGCAGTTCCTCGGCTTTGTGAATAAGCTGGTCGATGAAGATCACGACTTTTACGATATCATTGGTGCTCGCGTATATGCCGAGGTTCTCGGTTGGCTTCGAAACCGCCTCAAAGACTCCTATCAGATGGTCGGCATTGTCGACGGGGAGCTCGCCGGGTTCTGCAACGGCCGTAAGATGAACGACAGGATTCACATTAGTCTGCACTCAATGGGCTATATGCGCGGCGTACGCGTCGACGCAGCCGTGTACTACGCCAAGGCCCAGCACGCATTCGAAACTCTCGGAGCCGAAGAGTGGTGGTCGACCTTCGAGAGCTACAACAGCTGGAGGCGCTACGGTCTCGGCATGGCACAACCCTCCTATCCTTGGCCGGAGTATCAGCATGAGCTTGGTGGAGCGCCGGTCTACTACATCCGCCGGGATTATTGGTTCTCGAGCGTCAAGCAGTACCTGCGCGAGATGGTTGGTGACGATCTCACCCGCCCGGTTCCGGACGATCTCTTGAAGGCTTCGGAAACAATGCGCATCCCTGAGAGTCCAAACGTCTAATGGTCTTAGCATCCAAGGCATGAGCTAACTCTCCCAAGCGCACCCGGTAAGGAGGCAACATGAAGCATGGCATTTTGTCGGGCATTAAAGTAGTTGATTTCACCCAGGCACTCGCCGGGCCCTACTGCACGCAGCTTTTGGCCGATTTTGGTGCGGACGTTATAAAGGTCGAGCGGCCTGGGTCCGGGGACCAATCCCGCGGCTGGGGGCCGCCCTTTCTAGGGGGTGAGAGCGCATACTTTCTCGGAACGAACCGTAACAAGCGCAGCATTGGCCTGGAGCTCGGGAGCGAGGAGGCTCGACCCGTCCTCGATCGGCTCGTACGAAACGCGGACGTGCTGGTCCAGAACATTCCGCGGGCATCAAGTCGCCGGAAGCTGGGGATCGACGCGGATCAGGTGATGGCGATCAACCCTGCCTTGGTATGGGTAAGTATCTCGGGCTTCGGTATGTCCGGTCCTGAGGCGGAGAAACCCGGCTACGACGTAATCGCACAGGCAATGAGCGGAACCATGGCGCTTACCGGCGAACCCGGGAGCGATCCTATGCGCTTTCCGACTCCGATGGCCGATATAACGAGCGCACTTTACGCGACTATCGCTACACTTGCGGCACTGTACGAGCGCAAGGAGAGCGGACAGGGGCAGGTCGTCGACATGGCACTTCTGGACGGCCAGGCAACGTGGCTCGCAAACGTCGCATCTTCTTACTTGGCAACGGGGACGCCGCCGACCAAGCGCGGGAACGCACATCCTAACATTGCGCCGTATCAACCCTTCACCGCCGCAGACGGTCGCCTGATTCTGGCGGTTGGAACCGAGCGCCTCTGGGAACGCTTTACCTCAGTCGTGCCGGAGGGCCGGGCGCTTGCGGACGACGAACGCTTTCGCACGAACGCGGATCGCGTCTCCAATCGTCAGGAGCTTGAAACGGAACTCAATCGGCGACTCTGCGACGACACGGTTTCAGCGTGGATCGAGAAGTTTGCACAGAACGGCATACCGTGTGGACCAATACTCTCGCCGGAGGAGGCTCTCGAGCATCCGCAACTGCTGGCCCGGGACATGGTTGTGCGGGTATCACATCCGTCCGCCGGCGACGTGAGCAGTTTAGGTAATCCCATGAAACTCTCGCGCACACCGACCGTTGATCCGGTACCGGCCCCGCGTCTCGGCGAGCACAACGCGGCGATTCTGACGGAGCTCGGCTTCTCCGCTTCCGAACGAGAGACTCTGCGGCAGGAAGGGGTAGTCGTTGGAACGGTCGCATCTGAGTGAGATCGCAAGTTGGTAGTTGCGCTCAGCCCCGCAGTCGCTCCTCCAGCCACTGCCCGGTACTGGCGATATTCCGATCATCGTTAAAACGTCCGGCCACCTGCAGTCCGAAAGCTAAGCCCCGAGAATCACGGCCGGACGGAAGACTGAGGCTAGGAACACCCGCGTGGGTCCAGGGAAGGTTCATGACCGGGTCTCCCGTCCGTTCAATACCCCGCGGGGCGACGGACGGAGCCGCGGGTGACAGCCAGGCTTCACAGCCGCACTCGTCGAGTATCGCGTCGAGTCGCCGTCTCAACGCCATGCAACTCTCTCTCGCCTCTTCGAGCTCCCTCTCACCGAATTGTTTTCCTTCTTCCACCAAGGCCAGACTCTGTTCCGAGTAAAGCGATTCGTAGCTCTCTACGAGCGACTGATGAACTCGGGCGAATTCCCCGGCTATAAGCGCGCGGTGTAGCCGCTTGATGCGTTCGAAGTCCTCGAGCCCGGGCGTTGCTACAATCTCGGCGCCGGCGTCCGATAGCGTTTCCAGCGTGGCGTCGTACTGTTTTCTACCGGCGGGCTCGGCGAAGGAGAGGTAGTTGTCGTGGGGCGCGGCGAAGCGAGGTTTTGAATGGGCGTCCGGGTAACGTGGGCGAGTCGGTGAGCCTGAGGACTCGACGGAATCCGGAAGCAGGAGCTCCAGGATGAAGCCTGCGTCGGCCATACTCCGAACAAAGTACCCGACTTGATCCGCGGTCGGCGAAAAGGGAAAGATCCCATCTCGTGGAAGGGTCCCGGCACTCGGTTTCACGCCGACGATCCCACAGAACGCGGCGGGACGCGAAACGCTTCCGATAGTCTGTGTACCGAGAGCAAGAGGACAATAGCCCGCCGCAACCGCCGCTGCCGAACCGCTACTCGAGCCTCCGGGGGTATGCTCGAGACTGCTGGGGTTCCGTGTCGGACCCGGGGCGAAATAAGCGAACTCCGTGGTGACGGTGCGGCCCAAAACAACCGCACCGAGCTCGCAAAGCCGCGAGACGATACGGGCCTCAGATCCTTCAAAGACCTGTTCCGGCAGTCGTGATCCGACCTGCATGGAAAGGCCGGACACCTTCATGATGTCCTTGACCCCGATCAGCACGCCGAACAAGGGCGGCCGTTGACTAGGTGGGATATCGCGAAGCTGTCGAGCTCTATCCAAGAGCCGCTCCCTGCGCCCGGGCTCGGGAAGAAGGGCCCTGACGCTTGGGTCCTGCTCGGCAATATGGGCGAGAGCCGCGTCGAAGTACTCCTCGAGCTTTGTTTCTTCCTCCCGCAGGCACCGTGCGAGATCGGGGACAGGAAGCTCAGTGGGAATCATACTACGCCGGCCCGGCGAAGCCGTGACAGGGCATCCTGGTCGAGATTGAGAATTGCCGCCGTGTGCTCTCCAATCTCCGGCGCACGGCCGCGTCGGCCCTGCTCGGAGATCGATCCCATCTTGATGGGGTTCCCCGCCAAGGAGACTCCGGGCAAGTTGTCGTCTTCGAGGTCGACGACCATCTCTCGCGCGCGCACTTGCGGATGCGCCATGACCTCTCGGACCCCGTTGATCTCCGCACTCGGCACTCCGGCTTCGTCGAGGAGAGCCCGCCAGTCCGCGGTACTCCGAGATCGAAAGAGCGGATAGAGTTCCTGATTGAGCCCTTCGAGATTCTGAGTTCGCGCATCGTTTGTGACGAAACGCTCGTCTTCGATTAGCTCTTCCCGCTTCACGACCCGACAGAAGCGCTGCCAGAGCGTGTCATTGCCGACGGCAACAACGACAAAGTCATCACTGGTGGGAAATACCTGGAACGGGGTGATCGTCGGATGACGATTCCCGAGGGGCTTCGGGTTCTCACCACCGACCTGGAAACGGGCCATTGCGTTCTCCAGAATCGCCACCTGACAGTCGAGCATTGCGACATCGATCTTCTGTCCGGAACCGCTTTGCTCCCGCTGGTACAGCGCAGAAACAATACCGATCGTCGTGAAGAGAGCCGCGGTAATGTCGCCGATCGATACGCCGACGCGCGTGGGCGGACTGTCGGGCCAACCGGTGATACTCATCAACCCGCCGAGAGCCTGTACGAGAATGTCGTACGCCGGTTTCTGAGAGTCCGGTCCGGTGTGACCAAAGCCGCTCGATGCCGCGTAGATCAGCCGGGGATTAAGTTCTCGGAGGCTCTCGTAGCCGATACCGAGTTTCTCCATGACCCCAGGGCGAAAGTTTTCGACAAGAACATCGAACTCCGGCACAAGGGAGCGAAACAGAGCGGCCCCCTCTTCGTGCTTGAGATTGAGGGAGATGCTCTTCTTTTCCCGATTGATGCCGGCGAAATAGAGACTACGCCCATCTTTGAAGGGACCAAAGTGCCGCGAGTCGTCGCCTTTTCCGGGCTGCTCGACTTTGACCACCTCGGCCCCGAGATCGGATAGCAACATGGTGCAGTAGGGGCCCGCGAGCACCCGCGTCAGATCGAGTACCCGCACGCCGTCAAGAGGTTTGCCCGTCACTTCGCAATCGCCTGACCGGTGAGCCAGTCGTTCTCCGCTGCGGAAACATCCCCGTACTTGGTGAGCTTACACTTGGCCTTTTTCTGCATGAGCTCTTCGTAGCGATCGTCCTCCACCATGGCAACGCAGCGGCCGATACTGGCCTCACCGTCGACAAACTTCCAGGGGAAGAAGCCGATTTGCACACGTTGATTCAAGAGGAGATCTATATCTCCACCGACGCATTCCGCATGGATAATGCCGTGGTTGAACATCTCGAGGTGCATGAGCTGGTACTTGTCTTCCGTGAAGACCTCGTCGAGCTTCTTCCCATACTTCTCTTGGAAGTGCTTGTCCGCTTCCTTCGCCTCGCGTGGCATCCAGTCGCGGACCTTGGTATTCATGGGATGGTCCGCGCTTCCGCAGTCGACACCGATCCACCGAAGCTTCTTCTTCTTCGCCCACTCGGCGAACTCACGGTCGGGGCCGGGATGCTTCGCCATGTAGCGCACCTCGTCCGCCGTTGACTGATCCCAGCCGAAGCGGTGGTAACCGGTGTTAATAATGAGGATATCGCCCTCTTTGACATTTACACGCTCTTCCACCATTTCCGAGGTGTAGACGTCGTAGTCGCCGACGGCATCCGATAGATCGACAATGGCACCGTCGTGGACCAGGTAGTCGAAGTCCAACTCCGAGATATCTTTCCCGGGCGTGTAGAAGTGGATCTCACCGTCGAGATGGGTACCGACGTGGTTGGAGTGCGTAAGCTCCTGCCCGTTCGCGCCGTTCGGTGCAAGGCGTTTGAAGTACTTCACCTGCAGCGGGATGTAGGTGGGCCACGGCGGTGTGCCGATACCGAGAGGGATCGTTAGATCAATGAATTTCATAGTGTTCCTCCTGTGTAACTAGATTCCATACGTGTTTGCGAATGCCTCGAAGGCGTCTTCGAAGCACTTCATGGGCGGCTTTACCAGACCGGCACCGACCATGCCGACGCCCGGGTCCTTGTGGGCGATGCCGGTGTTAATCGCCGGCAGAATGCCCGTCTCAACTATCTTCACCACGTCAATGCCCGTGGGCGTGCCGCGGAAGTCGAGTTGTGGAATCTGGTAGGTGTCGTTCTCCTTCGTCGTGATCTCGTACATCTGCCGGGTGAAGTTCACCGCAGTTTCCGGTGTACCGCCGACGAACTTCACGATTGCCGGTGCCGCGGCCATGGCGAATCCGCCGATTCCCACGGTCTCGGTGATGACCGAGTCCCCAATGTCCGGAGCCGCGTCGTCCGCGGTGAATCCCGGCAGGTAGAGGCCGTCCACCATTGTTGCGGGTGCGGTGAACCACTGATCACCGAGGCTCGAGATCCGAATCCCGAAGTCGGTGCCGTTTCGCGCCATGGTTGTAATGATTGAGCTCCCCTCAATTCCTACTGCGGCATCCACGGTGCACTTTGCCGTGGGCATGGTGAGGTTGAGGAAGAAGTGATCGTTTTCGTGCATGAACTTGAGGATCTTTTGAAGTTTGTCCTTCGGCTCATCCAACATAACGAGGTACGGTGCAAGCTCCCGGATCATGAGGGAGGTGCCCGCGCGCTGCCGGTTGTGTCCCTCGTCTCCCATTTGAAGTGCCTGGGCAACGAGATTCTTCATATCGATTTCACCGTGAAGATCGAGCGCCTTTTGTAAAATGGGGGCAAGTTCGTTCGCCATCCACTTGAGCCGCTCGATTACCTCCGGTCCGTTGGCGCCGTAGCGAAGGACCTTTCCAAGTCCCTCGTTAAGGGTCGCGTAGGCGCGGTTGCCGAACTCCTTGTTCTCGAGAATCCACACCGGCATGCTTGCGGTGACGACGCCCGCCATGGGACCCGCCGTGGAGTGATGGTGGCACGGCTCAAAGCTGACGTCACCGGACTTTGCGACCTCTTGCGCCTCATCCAAGTCCTTCGCCAAGCCCTCGTAGACCAGCCCGCCGAGTACCGCACCGCGCAGCGGACCGCTCATCCGCTCCCAGCTCACCGGCGGACCGGCGTGGAGGATCAGCTTCTTGTGCATCCCCGGGATATCCCGTTCCGCCTTCCCGATCCCGACCAGGGTGGGTTTACCCTTGAGAATGCGCTCGGTCGCCTCCATGTTGGCCGCGGCGAAGTCGATCTTCGTGTTGGCTTCCAGCTTGTCGAGGAGGGCTACCAAGTGGCGATCACCGCCGGCTGGTGGCTTCCAGTCGACCTGCATGGCCGGCGTGTCGAGCTCGCGGAGATTCTCGGCGAAGTTCTCCAAGCCGAGATTGACGACGTTCAATTCGCTCTTGAACAACTCGTTTATTGCATCAACTTTCATTTCTTACCTGCCTTTTCGAGAATGCGCTTGGCAAGCATGGATGCCTGATAATTCGACGGCATTACTACCACGCCGAGACTCTCCAGGGTCCGACGCTGGCCCTCTATGCTTTGCGGATCCTTATCGGTGCCGGTAATCGAAGTGATCACCGACAGGTAAGCGCTGCGCTCGGCCGCCTTCTCCTTGGCTCGGCGGATGTGGTCCGCCATGGCACCTGCGGGATCCGCATGTGAGCCGTAGCCGAGCACAACGTCCAAGAGAAGCACAGCAATCTCCGGGTCCTCCATCTCCATCTCAATGCGATCGGTCCGCGTGGAGGGATCTATCATGGGATGGGGTCGTCCGACGGTATACTCATCCTCACCCAAGTCCACAATGGTGTGTTGCTGCGAGCGGTGTGGGTCGGTGAGCTGCAAGCGCTGGTCTTTCTGGTTGTTGGAATAGACATCTCCGACAACGCCGTGCAGGAGGGCGAGCGCTTCATCCGCAAGGGTGCCTCCGGTGTAGAGTCCGCGAATGAAGGTTTGATTATCCGCCATAGCCGCAGTCTCGCGCTCTACGAGTTGCTCCACTTCCGCTTCGGGGATGGTGAAGGTCTTCTGTCGGTATTCCTCTCCACGAGAGAGCGCCACTGCCATTCCTGCGGCCTCTTCGAGGTTCGCGGCAAAGTGCACGTTTCCCTCGGGCTTTCGAGCTTCGTTTCCAATAAAGTGCACGACACAGGGTTTGCCGGTCTCTTTCAGTGCGTTGATCACCGTCGGACCGACGGATTCCGCCGGCGGCTTTGAAACCACTCCGATAACCGAGGTGGCTTCATCGTTCTTGAGGGCTTCAATTCCCATGAGCATCATGGTGCCGCCGACCTTCTCATCCTTGAGGTCCCGCCCGCCGGTGCCGATCGCCTGTGAGATCCCGGCGCCTCCCTTGTGAATGCTGCAGGTAATCTCCTGGAGGCCGGTGCCGGATGCCGCAACAAGGCCGATCGAACCTTCACGGACAACGTTGGCAAAGCACAGCGGTTTTCCATTTATGATGGCGGTGCCGCAGTCCGGGCCCATCATGAGCAGCCCGCGCTCTTTCGCCGTCTTCTTCAGCTCGATCTCTTGTTCCAGGGGGACGTTGTCCGAGAACAGCATGACGTGCATGCCGTGGCGCAGTGATTTGCGAACCTCCCGGGCGGCATACTCCCCGGGGAGTGAGATGATCGACACATTCGCCGCAGGCTCGACATTCTTTGCGGCTTCGAGGCTCGTTGGGCGGTACTCCCCTTCCTCACTTGAGCCACCCTTTTTACTCAGGAGCTTGCCGGCAACATCTTCGGCTTCAGAGACTGCCTCCGTACTTTCTCCTTCAAGTGCAATGATGAGGTCGTTCGGGCTTGCCGAATCGACGTCGTCATTCGTCAGCTTCATGTCCTTCAACAGGTCCCTGTTCATCTCGGTACCCATGGCGACAACGGCATCTCTGATGCCCGGGACGCTCTTTACGTCCTGGTTGATCGACATGAGAAACACCGAGTCGTAGTAGGAATTCTTATGTACGACTATGCGTTTCAAGGTCTTTCTCCTCTTGGAATCGTATCGTGTTGCCGGTGAGCCTGTAGTATAGCATCGCGAAAAGCGCTGTCAAAGGAGAGCTCACTCACGCCCTGCGGGCAGGGCCGTCCGGAGTGTCGACGCGCGCAAGAGCCCAGGTGAAACCGCTTACCGCGTCCATGCCGGAGCTTTCTCCGTGGGCAAAGGCAGTCCGCGCAGCCTCTCGAATGGGCCGATGAAGCCGTACGAGTTCCGTAGCTGCCACCTCGGTTCGGGCGCCCTGCGGCGCCGCGGCGGAAAGCAGCTCGGAAATGGCTGCGCCGAATCGAACAAGATAGGCGGGGAACCGCCCCCGCAGGGCCAACCATACGAGCGTTCTTCCGCCGGCGGTGGTCTTTGCCAGAGCCTGCGCGGTCTCCGGTCCATCTA
>CAYFQV010000010.1:3374-13317 GCA_964345195.1 uncultured Spirochaetaceae bacterium | reverse complement strand
TGAGAGCCTTTACCAGCTCTCTGCGTAGCCGTGAGCTCGTCGCGGTAACGGCGGTTGCGCCCACCCGCCCCGTCCACGGTGTCGCGGCGTCCGCTTCAACGGTCGGCCTCGGGTCGTGTCGGCCCCACGTGACCAGTTGTCTAACCGCAACTCGCGGTAGCATGGGTAGGTACAGTGCGAGGTCGGTCATGTCCTCGGGACTGGTCACGAGCGACAGCAGCAGGCTCATTTCCGCACTGTCCGAGCTCTTTACCTCGAGATTGATCACCCGCTCATGGACGGAGTACACACGAGCACTTCCCGCGGACGATACGAGCTCACCACGTAACTTCGCCGTGATACCCACCGAAGAGTAGCCTCCTCTATAGACCATGCCTGCCTGTTGCTGCGCATGCCCAGGGTGCACAGACCGTCACCACGATGGAACCGGGGATCTGAAGGCCCCACACTCCGACAAAAAAGGGGAACCGTGGAAGGTTCCCCTTTAGGTGATTGTCGCTCTGGCCCTGTAGCCGGGGCGAAACAAGACAGTGAAATCTCTAAGTCTCGGCTTCCTCTTCACGCCGCATCTCGGCCGGCGACTTCGGAGCGGGCTCCTTGAAGCTGCGGAAATTGATGATCAGGTTCAGCAGGATGCCGACAATGGCCGCCAGACCGAGGCCACTGAGGCTAACGGTTTCGCTGATGTTCCACGTCGCATTCCCGGTGCCGAGCACGAACATGGCGGAGGCAATGATCAGTACGCGCGCGTCGTCGAAGTTGATCCGCGCGTCGATCATGTTGCGGATACCAATGGAGGCTATCATTCCGAACAACAGAATGGAAATACCGCCGATGACTGGAGCAGGGATCGACTGCACGGTGCCGGTGAACTTCGGCACGAAGGACAGGACAATCGCGAAAATGGCGGCAATCCGCATGACCAAGGGGTTGAAAACACCGGTCAGTGCCAGAGCACCGGTGTTCTCGCTGTAGGTGGTGTTTGCCGGACCACCGAGGAAGCCGGAAAGGCTGGTGGCAAGGCCGTCACCGAGGAGTGTACGGTTAATACCCGGATCCTTCAGGAAGTCCTTGCGGACCACGTTCCCGACGGCAATGACGTCACCGAAGTGCTCAACCGCCGTCACAATGGCAACCGGCACAATGAGTGCCATGGCACCACCGGCGAACTTGGGCAGCATGAATCCCGGAGGCCCAAACCATCCGGCACTGCTTATGGTGCTGTAGTCGATAATACCGACGATCGCCGAAAGGACGTAGCCGAGAATCAATGCAATGAGCACCGGCAGGGTGGACAGAAACTTCAAGCCGATCCGCTCGAAACCCACCTTCACAACAACACCGACGGCGAATGTAAAGCCGGCTACCAGCCACGCGCCGTTTTTGCCGATCTGATCAACAACCGCTTGGGCCGCCGCGTTGTTTCCGCCCGCGTTGGTAATGTTTCCGATAGCAACCGGGGCGAGGAGCAGACCTATCAACACAATGATGGGCCCGGTCACGTGGGGCGGCAAGATCTTCCGCAGCACCTCGTACGAGACGAAGGTAAAGATGATCGCAATGATGATGTACACAGCACCTGCAACCATCAGACCACCCGTCGCGTGTGCGAGCGTGAAGGCGTCTTGGCCGGCCACGGCCAGTATCGGTGGGATGAACGCAAACGAGCTTCCGAGGAACACCGGTACCTTGAACTTCGTCAGAATGTGGAACAGCCACGTACCAACACCAGCCGCGAAGAGCGTAACACCGACGTCCAGTCCGGTAATCAACGGCACCAAAACGGTTGCACCAAACATGACGAACATGTGTTGGAGACCGAGCACGGTTGTCTTGCCGCTGAGTCCCTCAAACTCTTTCGTTTGGTCGGACATAATGAGCACTCCGTATCCAAAGATAATAGCACCCGCCTTCGACGGGCGTGCCTAACAGGCGGCTAACAGTGTACCAAACAAAGCTCATAAATCAACGGGTTTTTGGGCTTGTGGCGCTCGACATTGCATCTTCGTGGAGCGATGCAGTCGCAAAGCTCATTAAAATTGGAGCGTTCGGTCGGTCGCTAGGTCAGCACTTCTTCCAGGGAGATCTCACCCATGAAGCTAAGCTCGTCTGCGGCGGCGAGGAAGAGCTTCATACACATGATCGCATCATCCAGTGCGCGGTGGGCGTTACCCTGTGGTAAGTTCAACTCCGCCACGAGGTTCTGCAGACTGTAGCTCTTGAGCCGAGGAAACGCCTTCTGCGCCAGGACCTGGGTATCAATGATGGGGTTCTTAACCGGCGGCAAGTCGGCCGCATCCAGTGCCGCCCGGAGAAAGCCCAGGTCGAAGGCGGCGTTGTGGGCAACGAGGACTGTTCCTTCAAGGAACTCGACGAAAGGGCCAAGCAGGCTCTCTACGCGCGGCTTGTCTTGAACCATTTCGTTCGTAATGCCGCTGACCTTCCCCGCATCCGCATCAATGAGAACGCCCGGATTCACAAGCCCTTCGAAGGTATCGACGACCTTGGGGCCGACAAACTTCGCCGCTCCGAACTCGACGATCTTATGTACCGCCGGCTCGAGACCCGTCGTTTCGAAATCGAAAGCGGTAAACGTTACTTCTGAAATGGAGCTTGACACATCCATAGTTGTGGAGAGCTACCACAATTGTGGTGCCGTGTAAACTACGATCCACAAGCCGGCGCTACGTGCTCGGTGCTTTACAGGGGCGAGCGCCCCGGGTAGCGTAGCGGCTGCGTATGAATGTCTCTACACTCCTCGAAGAATACGATCTTACCCTCGACGATGTCCGGTGGTATCTCTCTGTTCAGGAAGCGGAGCGCTATCTGCGCTTCAAGGACGAGCCGGCGGCGCTCGCGACGGAGATCTGGTCGGGCCGAATCGAGGCGGCTCTGTACAATATGGAAGAGCGATTCATTGCGGACTTGAACGATCGTCTCGCCCGCAACCTCACCTCGGAGCACCGAGTTCGTGAGCAGTTCGGCGAGATCCGCGCGGCACGCCGGAAACGGCCTCAGTAAGCAGAGCTGCGGCGGGTGTCGCCGCGGTGGTGGCTCGCATTGCTTCGACGTCCCTCGCTACATGAATGCGAGCGCGGGTACCGAGGCAGCCGGTGCATACTTACTCGGCACCGATCCCCTCAGCGGCGTCGAGCATGGCGGTCAGCTCCGCCTCGAGTCGCTCTGCCTTCGCATGGACCGGTTTGCGTTGCTCTTCGAGCGCTTTGCCGGCGCTGCCGGGAACGGAAGCGTAGAACTTGATCTTCGGCTCTGTGCCGGAGGGGCGAGCGCTGACGACCGTGCCGTCGGCCAAGACGAACTGAAGCACATTGGATGAGGGCAGCTCAATGTTTTGGGTTCGCGTTCCGTCCGGAAGGGTCGTTGTGGTTCCGTCTGCGTAGTCGCGCATCTCCGTGATCGTCTCCCCGGCGAGTGCCGTAGGCGGCGTGCTCCGAAGGGTTTCCATCATGGTCTGCATGACCTCTTTCCCGTGGGCGCCGCGGAAGTATCTGGACAGCTGAATGTCCTCGAAGTACCCGTGCCGGCGGTAGATCTCGTTGAGCCGATCGATAACGCTCTTGCCCTGTTGCACGTGATAGAGGGTCATCTCGGTCGTCAGAAGGACGGCGGAAACGGCGTCCTTGTCGCGAACCTCCGGCGTGAGGAGATAGCCGTAGCTTTCCTCATCTCCGGCAACGTAGTTGGGCCCGTTCGGATCGGCTTCGAACGCGCGCATGAGCGCGGCAATGTGCTTAAAACCGGTCAAGGTGTCGTAGACTTCGGCGCCGTAGTGCCGGGCAACGCGCCTTTGGAGATCGGTGGTGACAATGGTTGTTACGAAGGCGGGGCGCTGTGGAAGCGTCCCGAGCTCCTTGCGAGATGAAAAGATATAGTCGGCCAGGAGTACACCGAGCTGGTTTCCCGTAATGAGGCGGAAGTCCTCGCCGTCCGGGACCGCGATTCCGAGGCGATCGCCGTCCGGGTCGGTACCCATGACCATATCCGCCTTTTTCTTGCGACCGAGCTCGACGGCCATCTCCATGGCCGCAGCCTCTTCAGGGTTGGGTTTTTTAACGGTGGGAAACTCGCCGTCGGGCTCCCGCTGTTCGGGCACCGTCACCACGGTGACGCCGAGCTCGCCGAGAACGCGCTCAACCATCATGGAACCGGTTCCATGGAGCGGGGTGAACACAACGGTCACGTCGCCGCCGCGCTCTTTCAGGAGCTCCGGCCGGATGGAGACCCGCTTGACCATTTGGACGAAGGCATCATCCATGTCCGAGCTCAGGTATTCCAACATCCCCTGCGCTTTGGCATGGTCCTCCGAGACGGTCTTAATGTCGCTCGTCACCTTCTGAACTTCGGCAATGATACCCGTATCGTGGGGAGTAACAACTTGAGACCCGTCGCTCCAATACACCTTGTAGCCGTTGTACTCCGGCGGGTTGTGACTCGCCGTTACAACAATTCCCACACTCGCATGTAGCCTGCGTACCGCAAAGGATAGCTCAGGCGTCGGCCGCAAGCTCGGAAACAGATAGGTCCGAATGCCGTTTGCGGCGAAGACCAGGGACGCCTCGAGGGCGAAGCGGTCGGAAAAACGCCGCGAGTCGTAGGCGATTACGGCGTTGAGTGTCCCGTCCTGCGCGCGATCACCCTCGGCCTGTACGTAGTTCGCCAAGCCTTGGGTGGCTTGCCGAATGATAAAGGGATTCATGCGGTTGTATCCGCCGCCGATCACGCCGCGGAGACCACCGGTACCGAACTCGAGGGTGGTATAGAAGCGGTCGCTGAGCTCCTGCTGATCATTGCGATCGAGAAGCTCCTGCACTTCGGCGCGGAACTTCTCGTCGGTCTCGCGCTCAAGGTATTCCTGCGCACGTTTGCGCATCTCGTTGATGTTACTCTCAGCAGCCATTGCTCAACTCCTTTCGGGATCCCGTGTTTCAAGCAGCGCCGCGACTTCATCCGCGCGGGATATGATAATGCGGGCACCGGCGGCGCGTAGCTCGTCTTCGTTACGGAATCCCCAACGGACTCCAACGGAAACCATGCCCGCCCCGGCGGCTGTTTGCATATCGATTGCGGTGTCGCCGACGAAGAGCCATTCCTCAGCTCGTATCCCCAGCGATTCTATCAGACGGAGCGTACTGTCGGGATCCGGCTTCTTCGCCACGCCGTCAACCGCACCGGCAACCACGGAAAAGCCGTGCTCGGGAAATAGGCTTCCTACCACTTGTTGGGTGATTTCGTCGGCTTTGTTGGAAAGCACCGCCGTGGGAATTCGGCGTTTCCACAGCAGCTCCAAGAGCTCGGGAATACCCGGATACGCTTCGCTCTTCATTACCGGGTTGGCGTTGTACTCCACCCGCATCTCGCGCGCCAATTGATCTACATACTGTTCGTCAGCCCCCGGTAAAAGCCTCTCCACCAGGGCGCGGATTCCCCAACCGACACTCCGGCGATAGGTATCTAAATCCCGCTCGGTTTCGCCCTTGCGGTGAAGAACCCGGTTCATGCAGATAGCAATGTCTTCAATGGTGTCGACCAGCGTTCCGTCGAGGTCGAACAGTACCGCGCGCGCTTTCACGGGCTTTACGTTAGGATCTAGCTATGGCAAAGTCAACCGCTGCAGTGAAGGCGTCCGATCCGAATCCCGCAGAACACTTTGAGCGCTTTTATCACGATATCTTCGACGCCCGGTGGCCACATTTGCGGGAGGCGCTCCTCGCGGAGGGAGCGTATGAGCGTCTGGAAACGAGGCTTCACCGGCCCTACTTCCTGGACCCGGCCTCCGCCGCGGTCGCCCGCAGCCTGCCCCTGGAGCCCGTGGATCGGCCCATGCGCATACTGGACGCCTGCGCAGCACCAGGGGGCAAGACCTTGGTGCTGGCCGGGCGAATGCCCGGAGACTCCCGGCTTATTGCGAATGAGCGCTCGGCGTCGCGGCGGGGACGGCTGCGGCGCGTGCTGGAGGAGCATTTGCCGGAAGAGCTGCAAAATCGTATCCATGTGACCGGACACGACGCAACACGATGGGGACTGTACGAGCGCAACGCCTACGACAGTATTCTGCTGGATGTGCCCTGTTCTTCGGAGCGCCACGTGCTACACTCGCCCGAGCATCTAAGTCGGTGGTCACCGAAGCGAAGCCGGCGACTATCGGTGCAGGCGTTCGCCATGCTTGCAGCCATGATCGACGCAGCCCGGCCGGGTGGACACGTGTTGTATGTTACGTGTGCGCTGAGTCCGGCGGAGAATGACGAGGTAATCGCCAAGGCCTTCCGTCGCCGGGCCGATCAAATTCAGCACATGCCGCTCGCGCTCGAGCACGGTGAAGAAACTCGCTTTGGTGTACATGTGCTACCCGACACCGCGGGCGGCGCCGGGCCCTTGTACGCTGCTCTGCTGCGCAAGAACGTTGCGCCGAGGGGCTGAGTCCGTACCACACCGTATCATCCATGCTGCGAGCTCACGCAGTACTCAGCAAAAGGAACGCAATGTCGAGCACACTCAATTACCGCAACGAGTTGAATCCGGAGCAGACGCGCGCGGTTGAAAGCATAGAGGGACCGCTTCTTATCGTGGCCGGGGCCGGTTCGGGCAAGACACGTGTCATTACCTACCGTATTGCGAACATGCTCGCCCAGGGGATCCCGCAGAACGCTATTCTCGCGCTCACCTTCACGAACAAAGCCGCACGGGAAATGCAGCAACGAGTACGAAGCTTGACCGGGCGGAAGCTGCGAAATCTCACCGTTTCCACTTTTCACGCCTTCGGCGTAAAGCTTCTTCGTGATCACATCCATCGCGTTGGATATCGCCACAACTTCACGATCTATGACACCCAGGATCAGATGGCGTTGATCCGCGAGACCGCCCGCGAGGTGAACTTCGACTTGGAGCACAGCTCGCCGTGGACCCTGCTGTCCATGTTCCAGAAGACGCGGCTCAGCGGCGACACGAGCATTCTCGGCGGTGCGACCGAGGGTCTGTATCGGGAGTATCGTGCCCACCTTCGCAGCTACAACGCCGTCGACTTCGACGACCTGATACTGCTCCCGGTGCAGCTCATGGAGGAGCATCCGGAGGTGCGGGCGGAACTGCACGAGCGCTACCGCTACCTCCTGGTGGACGAGTTTCAAGACACCTCCACTGAGCAGTACCGCTTCATGCAGCTGCTTACCGGACCAAAACAGAACGTCTGTATTGTCGGCGACGATGATCAGTCCATCTACTCCTGGCGGGGTGCGGACTTCCGCAACCTACGGCAATTCGAGCGGGACTTTCCGAGTTTGCTCGAGGTAAAACTCGAGCGGAACTATCGTTCCACGGACACGATTCTCGCCGCGGCAAACGGTGTTATTGCGAACAACACGGACCGGAAGGACAAGAAACTCTGGACCGGCCGGCGCAACGGAAAGCCTATACAGCTCTACATGCCTGATGATGAACGCGCCGAGGCCGCGTTCGTTGCGGAACGAATCAAGACCCTCGCCATGCAAGATGATGTTAAATATCACGAAGTCGGCGTTCTCATGCGAACCAACAGCCTCACGAGGACGGTGGAAGAAGTCTTGCTGTCGGAGAATATTCCGTACCGCGTATCCGGCGGGGAGAGCTTCTTTCAGCGAAAGGAAATCCGAGACATTATCGGGTATCTCCGCGTTGCGGCGAATCCGGACGACGACGTGTCCCTCCTTCGCATTATCAATACGCCGCGGCGCGGTCTCGGCCGCAGGACGCTTGATCAGCTCACCGAGATCGCTCACTCGAGCGGCCGAAGCCTCTACTCGACCGTACAAGCCGTCGTGCACGCGGCGGAATCCCCCATCGCGCGGCGCGCCCGGGAGCCTTTGAACGATTTCGCGGAGCTTATCGAGGAGTTTCGCGAACGCTTTTTCTCGGCCGAGAAGCTCTCGGCGGTTGTTGAGTCTCTAGTTGACCGGATCGAGTATTGGGGGCACCTGATCTCTGAGTATCCGAACAACGACCGGATTGCCAAGTGGAAGTTCAAGAACGTCGGACTCTTCATTGATTTCATCCGAAACTACGAGAACCACCCTGACAACCTAAACGTCGGGCTCTACGATTACTTGAACCGAATCACGCTACAGCAGCGCGACGACGTAGAGGATGACGACGGCCGGGGCAAGGTTAACGTAATGACGATTCATGCGGCGAAAGGGCTCGAGCACCGCGTGGTGTTTCTCATTGGCGCGGAGGACGGCATACTCCCCCACGCCCGAGCTATCGAAGAAGATCCCAAAAATCTCGAGGAAGAACGCCGCCTCTTCTACGTCGCCTTGACGCGTGCGCAGGAGTGGCTCTACGTCACCTCGTGTCGCACCCGGACTATTATGCGCGAGCTGCGAGAAGCCGAGCCCTCGCCGTTTTTGGAGGAGATTCCTCGGGATCTTGTTGAGCATTGCGAAGTCGAGACCACGGTTTCCGATGACGAAGCCATGAGCTACTTCCAAATGATGAAAGAAAAGTTCGCATCCAAGTAAAAGCCGCGCTTTGCTCTGTACGCAAGCGAACTTTTGCGCAATAATCAATAAGGCCATCGACGAGAGGCACGCATATGGAGTTGAAGCATACTGCGATTCCGTCGGAGTTTATTACTCACCTACCTGAGGGCATGAAGCTCGTAAATCGCCACGGCAAACAGTTCTTGGTGGTGGAACAGGCGCTCGGGCCGAACGGCGAAAGCCTCATGTCGGACGCGGTCCGTATCCACGGAGAGCCCTCCGTACAATTGGAGCTCCAGATTGATGATAGCCGCGGAATGGTCTTCGTGGATGCGTATTGGGGCAGCCACGCGAAACTCTACAGTTTTCCCATACCCGCCCAAGAGGAGCAGATCCTGGTTGAGGCGTTCGTCCCGCATACGAACACGAGCTTGATGGGTAGTTATCACTGCGATATCGAAGGCTGCCACTCCTCACGAGGAATCGTTCTGCGGCTTCCGGGAGGACGGAACTCCACCACCGTGTGTGCCCGTTTGGGTTGTCCGGGGCACAGCATGGATATCGCCTCCATTCCCGAGCCGGTGGTGCAAAGTGTTAGTCGACTAAACTATTTCGGGACCGGCAGCGTCGACGACGATTGGTTCGACGGCGCCTTCTGAAGTTTTAAAACACGCCTTTTCGGGGGAGCCGCCATGACGGAAGAATCCGATATCTCATCCAATATGTCATCCAGTGTGTCATATGACACCAGTGATAGCACTGATACCAGTGACACCAGGGCCTTTCTTCAACGCGTTGCCGGGCCATGTCGTGGTTACTTCTTCGCGTTGGCGCAGAGTCACGCGCAGTCCAATGAAATGCCGAGTTGGAAAGAGCTCATTCAAGCGCTTACGGATCTTGAGCTGACGGATGAGGAGGCGACCGAGCTGGGCCCCGAGATCATGAAGCATCAGAATCTACTGCAGACCCAGGTGGAACGCAGCGTAGACCTTCGCGTCGCCCTACTCGACTTCTTTACGAACGTGTATCCACGGCTCTCCTGTCCCAAGATTGTCGACATGGAGCGCTATGTCCAAACGGTTCGATATGGAAACGCCGATCCGCTCACCGGCCTGGCGAACCGTCGGCACATGGAGGAACAGCTCGACCGTGAGATCAACAGATCTCGGCGCTACGATTTGACCTTCTCCGTGCTGTACGCGGATTTAGACGACTTCAAACAGGTGAACGATAATCACGGTCACGCCACCGGTGATGAGGTGCTTCGAAGCTTCGCAACTCACCTGCGAGAGCATCTACGCGCCGAAGATGTTGCCGCCCGCTTCGGCGGTGAGGAGTTCGTGATTCTCATGCCGCAGACGGATATGACCGGCGCGGTGACCCTGGCCGATCGCCTCCGAACGGCGCTCAAGCCGGTACGGGTCGACGGCGCGGTGCGGATCAGCTTCTCAGCCGGCGTAGCAAGCTTCCCG
>CAYFQV010000010.1:0-3274 GCA_964345195.1 uncultured Spirochaetaceae bacterium | reverse complement strand
ACGGGTCGACGGCGCGGTGCGGATCAGCTTCTCAGCCGGCGTAGCAAGCTTCCCGGGTCATGGAGACAACGTGGCGACATTATTGCGGCATGCCGACCGGGGTCTGTACCGTGCCAAAGTGACGGGAAAGAACCGCGTGATCGTGGAACCCCCGGAAAAGCGCCGCCATGAACGTGTACCCGCGAGCCACACCGTCACCTACTACGACGCGCAGAGGTCTGCCGGATTAGGTACAACCCGCGACATATCGCTCAGCGGCGTTCGTATCACCGCGGATCGCAAACCAGCGGCGGGCCAGCACATCTCTATTTCAGTGAACACACGGGATACTTCTGAGCGGTTTCTTGTCGGAGCCGAGGTTGTGTGGGTTCGCACGCTCCAGCGAGATCGGCAGGTCGAGTTTGGCGTACGTTACGCAGATCCGAACCGAGACAAAGCTGAACAGATCTTTTCGCTGGTTACCGCGACGCAGGGTTAGCCCGCGCCGCGTAGACTGTGCTATCTGCCGCATCAGAGACGCGGCAACGAGTTAGGACGTCCCGCCAATTCGTAGACTGTCCACGAGAGCAGCATCCGGCGCGTGCTCTTTTATAATCGCTTCAACGGCATCCTTCGTCTTCTCGGACTTGCAGCGCCCCGTCAGAGTGACTTCCAAACCCCCGGAGCCCAGAAATCCCTTCTTCTTGACGGACACGGAGACGTAATTCCCCGCCCCGATCTCACTCGATGCCCGAATTGCGTTCTCCAGCGTTTCCTTGAGCTTGTTCGGTGACTGCGCCATACTCATGTTCCTCCATGAAAATACTACCCTGCTTGGTATCGTTCTTTTGCTTCGGCGTCAAGATAGTCTGCATCTATAATCGTCGGCAGGTCTAAGAGATCAATGATCGATGCAGCCGTTCGATCGCCGCCCTCGGCACTCCCGCCGATCGCAGGTATTCCGGAACGCTTCCATACGTCTCGTGCAGATGCCGGAGGGTCCCGCGCATAGCCTCGGGGGGACACAGCTGCCGACGATACTCATCCGCGGTCTCTATTGGGAGACCCCAGCGTCGCGCGTTGTTCTCCCGCCGGAAACGGTGGATGTTGTAGACCGCCGTTTCGCCGTAGTCGAATGCGATCGTGGCTTCATCGACCTCCGCCACTGAAAGCAGTAGGGCTGTGACAAGGCCTGTGCGGTCTTGACCGGCAACGCAATGATAGATGTGCGGACGTCCATTAACACTCGCAAGCGTCTCAATGATATTGCGAACGACCGCTTTGCGATCATCAAGAATAGCGGTGTACCCGGCGACGAGCCGCTCGACCGGGTACAAGAACGCCCCGCTGTCGTCTCTCTCACTCACGCGCTGCAGCTCAATCGTGTCACCCCGGGCGATGATCGGCTCATCACTCCCGATTAGATCGAAACGAAGATACCGTGGATCCGGCGACGTCACAGGGTCGTCGGAACGTTCAGGCGCACCGGGCCCCTGAGCCTGCGAGGGGTCGAACACATTGGGAAAGCGCGACACCTCGTCGTCGCTTCTGAGGTCAATAATAAGGTCAAGCCCTAACGCTTGCGCCTGCTCTTTTCCCCGCTTCGTTAACTGCCCCAGGTTGTCGGCTCGATAAAAGACCCCGTGTCGGATAATACGGCCACTCCGGTTGCGATACCCGCCAATGTCGCGGACGTTAACGGTTCCTTCCAAATCTACTCGTGGCGGGGTACCCGGCGTCTCCATTGTTGCACTCTTCATGGCCTATATATGTGCCCTCGCTGTGTTAACAGACAATGAATTTTCGCCGGCGTATGCCGGATTTTCTTTCCCAACGACTGCGTCCGGCGCGTTGACCGGTCCGAGCTCCAACGGTACCATGCCCACGCACGCCGGGGTGGTGGAATTGGTAGACACAGGGGACTTAAAATCCCCTTTGCCGAAAGGCGAGTGCGGGTTCAAGTCCCGTCCCCGGTAAAGCCGCCCCAACACGCGATTGGACGTGTCGCTTCGCGGTCTTGCGCAGCTTTTCGAATGAGTGCAACGGACAGGCCGCGACCCCCGACGGCTGCTTGACGGTGAATCGGTTTTGGAGGCATCCTGCATACGTAGATGAGGCAATGGTAAGTGGGCATTTCGGACCAGCGTCACACCGAAACGTGGTAGTCGCTCGTACGAAATGCCTGCTTCCACCTTTTCCCGTTGTAGTCGCTGATGAAGTCTTCCGTAGGCGGGCTTTGTCACTGATCAGAGTAGATGGCGGTTTGTCATGTATACGCTGATTAGGGCGGCATGCGGAGACAACCAAAGACAAAGGAGGTGCGCATGAGTATCGAATTACACAGACTGCATTTGGAGGTACGAGGCGCGTAGAACAACGTGCGTCGTATCCGAGTTATCAGGGCTGTCTCGCGCTGCGGGGCAGCCCTCTTTTGTCTAAATAGATCCTCCGACCGACGTTTGCCCAAGCAGGCGTCCCCCGCAGCTTCTCACCCATCCGCTCGGCATAATGCAAGCCAAACGTGGTATGTCCCAACTAATCCTCGCGGCGTAGTCTAATGCCACGTGGTGGGTACGTGCCGCACTAAGTCGTGAGCGAAACGGCTGAGGCCCCACGAGAGGAGTAAGCTTCAAGCGAGGGCAACACCCGTAGCTTCGTAAGCTTTCTCGCCTCAACCGTTCATCGGGATGCACTGCCTCATCTAAAGGCAGGTGTGGTGGCGAAAATGCTGGAACAAGCCGCTCGTCGTGCCGAGCACAAAGAAAGGATTTCTACCCGCTTCGGAGAGATATCCGACCTTCTGCGTGAAGCGGGATACTGGGCGGGCCGGCGTGGTAACACCCAGATTAGCGCACAGGACGTTCAGCATGCCGTTGAGGAACGGGTGTACCGGTCGAGTATGATTAAGGACAAGATCGTAGAGCTAATTGAGGATGGAACACTTCTGATAGATACCGATGCCACGGCCGTCGGCCAAGTAAACGGACTCTCCGTCATGCAGCTCGGCGACTTCAGCTTCGGCAGGCCGAACCGCATCACGGCGACCGCGGCGGTAGGACGTGACGACGTACTCGATATTGAGCGGGAAGCGAAACTCGGCGGCCCGATACACAACAAAGGTGTGCTGATTCTCACGGGCTTCCTTGACGTCTGTACGGTCAGGGGTTTGAACGGTTCGCAAGGAGTGGTCATTCGCGCCGGTAACGTTCAGAAGCTCATGCTCCGTGAGGACGTTGCGGACGCCGTCGCGGAGGCCTTGACGAGTTTTCGGGAAGTCCTACGGGAGGCCGGAGAG
>CAYFQV010000009.1:36357-41256 GCA_964345195.1 uncultured Spirochaetaceae bacterium | reverse complement strand
GAAACGCGCATCCCGTCGCTCGTTCGCATGCGATTTCACAGGTGGACGACGAAGCAGTGAACCGTCGCATCGGGGCCGCCCGGATCGACCATCGCGATCCTGGTTTCCGCGGTGTCGGCACGCTTTGCTATGACCGGTGATAGCGAAACCTACTCTCCGACCTGCACCCCGAGCCACTTGTTTGGGTCCGCCATGTTTGCCGGGATTTGCCCAAGATCAACGTCCTCGGTCATTTCCGCCAGCAGATACTCCGTGCCGTCGAAGTCGAAGCGCGCCCCCGGGCCGTCCGCATCCACGCCGGCCAGGGCGTGCCGGTATTCGCTTGATACCAACAGTATTGCGTCGTATCCCAGATGCTCCAACAGGATAGCGTATGTAAGTCCGAGGGCGTCGCAATCCCCGGACTGCTGGATAGTGCAGGAAACCGGTGATAGAAGATCCGACAGGGTCCCGGTCCGCTCATATTGAAAGCCTTGCAGCCAGTTCAGCAGATGCGGCGGTATTTCGTCGCGTTTGAACCGGGCGCTGCGGTAGAAGCCGTTCACGGCGGCGGCAAGGGTGCGCAGCCGGGCAAAGTTGTCCCGGTATATCACGCGGTAGTAGCGCTGCCACGCCTGCTGCCAGAGTTCGTTGCCGCCGGACCAGCGCGCGGTGCCGTTCGACGAGCCGTTTGAGTCGGAGCCGCCGGCGTTCTGCGCGTACTGCGATAGAATCCGCGCTTCCCGCTCTATCAGGACTTGGGTGGCGTCCTGCTCCTGATTATCCATGCGGTACGAGATCTGGGCGGGCCCGATCTGCGCACTCTGCTCCTGCGGATTCGGCGCGGGAAAGGCGTAGTAGAACTGACTCACGGGGCCGGGAACGCGGCGGCCGGTGCGCGCGAGCTTGAAGGAGTCCACGGCGGAGAGAAGCAAGTCGTGGAATTGTTCGTAGTAGTCCACACCGGTGAAGGACATGACGGCGAAGTCATGCTCCCGTCCGTTAATGAAGACGTTGTAGCCCCGCACATCGTGGCGGCCGGTGTTGAAAGAGAGATCGGCGAAGACCGCGTCCCGCGAGGCAAATTTGAATGATGCCACATCTCCGTCGGCGCTGAATTGGGTCCGGACGTAGTCGGCGATCGCCTCTGCGGTCTCAAACTGGTCCGACGGGAAGCTCATGATCTGTAAGACGGCAATGCCCCGAGAGTCCACGAAGGAAACGTGCGCGGGACGGCTTGCATCGAGGACCTGCCAATCGACCGGTGGGTCGACGGTGTAGCCCATCTCCTGGTTGCCGTACTCCGCGGCAGTGGCGGGTACGGCGCAGACAAAAAAACCCCCCCCGACGAAAAAAAAAAAGGGGAAAAAAAGCAACACCCCACGGCAGCGGGGGTAAAAGCCGCCGTTCTTATGGCATACGTTACTCATCATGTTTCATTCTCGACTGTGTACGGGCGACTCACGAGCCCCCGCCCGGGCTCCGGCGCGATTTCCCGAGCGTTTTGACTTTCGCGAACCCCACAGATACACTCCGTAGTCCCATGATCGAAACGGTCCGGCCTCGGCGCGTCGAGGGTACGCTACGCGTTCCTGCATCCAAGTCGCATACGATCCGCGCTCTTCTCGTCGCCACCCTCGCCGAAGGTGAGAGTATCATTACCTCTCCACTTGCCTCCAGGGATACCGAGGCTTGTATTGCCGCGTGCCGCGCCCTTGGTGCGAAGATCGAGGCGGAATACGCTGCACCGGCGCGTCTACGGGTCCGGGGCACCGCGGGCGCACTCACGACGCCGGACAATGTGATTGACGTCATGAACTCCGGCACGACCCTCTACCTACTCCTCGGCATGGCGGCCCTCGGACCCGGCTGGAGCTTCTTCACCGGGGACGAGCAGATCCGTCGGCGAAGCGCGGCACCGCTCCTCCGTTCGCTGAACGACCTGGGCGCTCGAGCCTTCAGTTCCCGGAACAACGGCTGTGCGCCGATTGCGCTGCGTGGTCCACTTGCCGGAGGCCGGACACGTATTGAGTGCCCTACCAGTCAGTATCTCTCGAGCCTTCTCTTGGCGGCACCCTATGCCGCTGAGCCCGTCGATATTCAGGTGCCGCTTCTGAATGAGCGCCCCTACGTCGAAATGACTCTCTGGTGGCTTGCCTCGCAGGAGATACGGGTTGAGCGCAGCGAGTGGTCTCACTTTCGGGTCCCCTGCGGCGGGCGCTACCGAGCCTTCCACGCGGTGGTGCCCGGAGACTACTCCTCGGCGACCTTTCCGGCGGTTGCCGCGGCGGTGACCGGCGGAAGGGTAAGCTTGGAGGGGCTCTCCCCGGATGACCCGCAGGGCGACAAGGCTGTCCTCGATATTCTCCGGGAGATGGGCTGCAGCGTGGTGCGATCCACCGATACGCCGAATAGCGTTACGGTGACGGGTCCCGCCGGGGCGCGGGGATCGCAGGGGGCGCGGGCTCTGCAGGGCGGCGAGTTCGACCTCAACGCCATTCCGGACGCGCTACCGGCGCTCACCGTCGCGGCCTGCTTCGCCGATTCCTCGACGACGCTATACAACGTGCCGCAAGCGCGAGCTAAGGAGACAGATCGCGTGGCCGTCATGGCCGAGGAGCTCGGGAAGTTGGGGGCATCTATCGCGGAGCGGGAGGACGGCTTGGTCGTGCACCCGAGGCCGGCGCCGTTGTCAGGCGGGGCGGTCTCGGGCCACCATGACCACCGGGTGGTCATGGCCCTCGCCGTCGCGGGTCTCGCCGCGGGCGGGCCGGTGACGATCGACGGGGCGGAGGCGGCCGAGGTGACCTACCCCGGCTTTTTCGACGACCTTCGGCGGCTAAGCGGCGCTGAGAATGGCCGAGATAGCGGGAGTTGAGATAGCTATGGTGTTTTTCGACGTCGACCACACCATTACCAGGAACTCCACCGGCCGGCGTTTCGCCGAATGCGCGCAGCGCGACGGCCACTTCCCGTGGTACCGCCTGCTGGTCGTCCCGATCTTCTACCTCCGCTACCGTTACGGAGCTATTGGGTCGGACGAGTTCATGAAGTACCTCCTCCCGCTGAAGGGGCTGAGCCGAAACGATCTTATGACCTTGACCCGCCACTGCTTCGAGACGGCGATTCTGCCGGATATCTACGCAGAGGCGAAGGAGGAGGTCCGGCGGCACCGGGATGCCGGCCGGCATGTGGTGCTGGCTACATCGTCCTTAGACATCATTATTGAGCCTTTGGCGGAGTACCTCGGCATTGAAGAGATGGTCTGTACCCACGTTGAGTTCGAAAACGGCCACGCCACCGGCCGCAGTGCAAACCCGCCGAGCTTCGGTGAGGAGAAGGAGCGGCAAGTGCTGAGCTTCATTCAAGCTCACGGCACGGCCCCGGAAGCATGTAGCTTCTACAGCGACTCCTCACATGACCTGCCGTTGCTCCGCACCGTCGGCAATCCGATTGCGGTAAACCCGGACCGTCGCCTTCGGCGAGTCGCGACACGAGAGGGCTGGAAGATCCGCAGCTTCCGCCGCTGAGGCTGTCAACGAGCAGCGGTTTGGGCTACACTGCCGGCGTGGGCATACGGATCATCATCACCGGCGGCACATTCGACAAAGCCTACGATGCCATTCGCGGGGAGCTGACCTTCACGAACACGCATCTCCCGGAAATCCTGCGGCGTGTTCGCTGCGAAGTGCCCTACGAGCTCGAAATCAATCAGCTGATCGACAGCTTGTACATGAAGGAACAAAACCGCCGCGCCGTACTCGAGGCGTGTCGACGGGCCAAAGAAACGCAGATCGTGGTTACCCACGGAACGGACACCATGGCGGAGACCGCGGCCATGCTCGGTCACGCGGGCTTGGAACAGACGATCGTTATGACCGGAGCCATGGTGCCGTATGCCATGGCGGATACGGATGCGGTGTTCAATCTCGGATCCGCTGTTTCGGCGGTGCAACTTCTCCCGCGGGGGGTCTACATCGCTATGAACGGCCGTATTTTCGCCTGGGATAACGTCCGGAAAAACCGGAAACGGGGAGTCTTCGAGAAAAATTCGTTCGAGGAGAACTGATGGGACAAACAGCTAACACGGTGTGGTCGGTGGATCGGGTTGCCGAGGCCTTAATGCGCGCCGGCAAGATCGCTCTCGATCATTTCCACCGTCCGGCGGTGTCGGTGAAGCACGACATGACCTTGGTTACCGAGGCCGATCGCGAGATCGAGCAGAAAATGATCGAGCAGTTCTACCGCCCGGATGAGGGGGTCTACTTCATTGGCGAGGAAACGATCAACGACCGTGACGACGCCTATCTCGACCGGGCCTTCGGTGAGCGAAGCTTTATTGTCGACCCAATCGACGGGACTACACCCTTCGCCCACGGCTTTCCGACCTGGGGCATCTCCATCGGCTACGCCGAAGGGGGATACTTCAAGGAGGGCGGACTCTTCCTACCGACCAGCGGGCACCTCCTGATCAGTGACGGCGACATGGTCTACCACGGCCGGCTTGGTCCGGTTCCCGTCGACTGGGATAGTTCACGTATGGTGCCCTTCATGCTGCCCGAGGAGCTTGAAGTATCGCAGGGGATCATCAGCGTGTCTCAGGACGTCGTGAAGCGTGGCGGCTTCGACGGACGAGAAGCGCTGTTCTCCACCGGTTCGGCGGTCTACGCGATAGCCCACCTAGCCATGGGATCGTTCATCGGCTACATTGCCAAACTGAAGGTCTGGGACATCGCCGGTGGCTGGCCCATTTTCCGGAAGCTCGGCTTCAAAATGAGTTTCGCCGACGGAAGCCGCGTCACGGATCTGCCCATGGCGGAATGTTTCCATCTGGAGGCCGATGCCTCTCGGCGCTGGCATCTGAAGGCACCGCTGTTCGTTGCGCGGAACGGGGCTTACCTCGACGACCTGCGCAACCGC
>CAYFQV010000009.1:26646-36257 GCA_964345195.1 uncultured Spirochaetaceae bacterium | reverse complement strand
AACTCCGCGGGATCACGGATGGGTGCATTCTCGACGAGCAGCGCCTGGTCGAGGAGTAGATGGCTGACGTCTTCGAGGAAGGCGTCGTCATTGCTGTTCTTCAAAGCTTGAATGATCCGATGATCCGGATTGACCTCGAGGATCGGCTTGACCTCGGGCATATCCTTTTGCCCCATCGCCTTGAGGAGCTCCTGCATCTTCATGGTCGGATCGTTGGCATCGGTCACGATACAGGAGGGAGATTCGGAAAGCCGTACCGAAGTCACTACATCTTTCACGTAGTCACCGAGGGCGCCCTTGATGCGCTCGAGCACCGGCTTGATGTCCTCTTCCTTTTCCTTGTCGCCCTCGTCTTTGAGATCCTCCCCGGCGTCACTTCGATTGACGCCTTTGATTTCCATCTCCTTGTACGGCCCCATCATTGGGACGACGACTTCATCGATCTCATCATCCATGATGAGGACCTCGAGGTCCTTCTTTCGATAGGCCTCGAGGAGCGGTGAGTTACGGAGCGTCTTTTCGTCGTCGCCGGAGACGTAGTAGATCGCCTTTTGCTCGGGCAGCATGCGGTCCACGTACTCGGCGAGACTCGTGTAGCCCTCCACCTTGGTGGACTTGAAGCGCACGAGCTCGAGAAGCTTATCTTTATTGGCGAAGTCGGAGTATAGCCCCTCCTTCAAGGGCCGATTGTACTGCTCAATGAAGGTCTTGTAGGTCTCGGGCTCCTCTTCGGCGATCCGGGAAAACTCGTTCAGGAGCTTCTTCACCGATGCGGAACGAATATTGGCGAGGACCTTGTTTTGCTGCAGCATTTCGCGGCTGACGTTGAGGGGCAGATCCTCGGAATCGATGATGCCGCGGGCGAAGCGCAGGTACGCCGGCATTAGTTCCTTTTCGTCATCCGTAATAAAGACCCGCTTCACGTAGAGCTTCACCCCCGGCTGATACTCCGCGTGGTACATGTCGAAAGGGGCCTGAGACGGGACGTAGAAGAGCGTGCTGTACTCCAGGGTTCCCTCGGCTTGGGTGTGCAGCCAGAAGAGAGGATCGTTGTTGTCATGGGAGATCGTCTTGTAGAACTCCTTGTACTCATCCTCGGTGATCTCGGACTTCGGCCGCCGCCAAAGGGCGGATGCACTGTTGATCTGCTCTTCGGTCGGAGCGGAGCTCTTCTCGTTCCCCTCGTTGTCGTACTCCTTCTTCGTGTAGTGCAGGTAGATCGGGAAGGCAATGTGGTTGGAGTACTTCTTGACCGTCTGCTCGATCTGCCAACGATTGGCGAACTCTTTCCCGTCCTCGGAGAGGAAGAGCGTGACGGTGGTCCCGTTGGTCTCTCGCTCGGCCGGCTCAATATCGAAGCCGGTGCGGCCGTCGGAGGACCACTTATGCGCCTGACTCTCACCGGCCTTTTTCGAGATCACCTCAAGCTTATCGGCGACCATGAAGGCGCTGTAGAAGCCGACGCCGAACTGACCAATGAGGTTGGAGTCCTTCTTATAGTCACCGGACAACTGCGATAGGAAGCTCTTGGTCCCGGAACGGGCAATGGTACCCAACTGATCGATAAGATCCTGCTCGTTCATGCCCACGCCGTTGTCTGCAACGGTCAAGGTATTCCGGTTCTCCTCATCGAAAGAGATGTCTATGCGCGGATTGAAGGGCATATCCTTGAAGGAGTCGTCCGTCAAGGTCAGGTACTTCAGTTTGTCGAGCGCGTCCGAGGAGTTCGAAACGAGCTCGCGAATGAAGATCTCTCGATGGGAATAGAGAGCGTGAATAATGAGGTCGAGGAGTTGATTCACCTCTGTCTGAAACTCGTGCTTAGCCATGGGTTTCTCTCCAACAGTGGAATTTGATTCGTATCTGGATAGCGACCAAAAGATACCAAAGGACCGGCCCGGCGACAACGCGGGGCACGGACACGCGCGGACGCGGGCTTTCCGCGAAGGGTCTTACGCGCGTGTTGCGCGATTCGCCGAGGCCACATCCGCGTCGGCGACCTTGAACACAAAGACCCGTGAGCGTCGGCCAAAGTCGTAGCGGTGCCGTTTCACCGCGGGCAGGTTTTCAATCGATCCGGGCACGAAACCCTGTTTCAAGAACCAGTCGCCGGCCCGTGTCGTCAGGGCAACGAGCCGTTCGTAGCTCTGGCGAGCAGCCTCTTCCTTCGTGAAGTCAACGAGCTTTCCGGCGATCCCGAGCTCTTCGAAGGCACGATCCACGGCAAGTGCGGCGAGCTCACCAACACCCTCGCCGAGATCGTGAAGGGCCACGCAGCCGTGAATGGTCTCATCCATCTCGTAGACGAAGTAGTCCGCGTAGTTTGCCGCGAGGTCTTCTTCGGTCCGGGCAATGAGATGCCCCGTCTTAACCAAGGGCTCGACAATGCGAAAGACCTCCGGAACATCCGAGAGTCGCATGGGCCGAATGCTCAGATACACGTTGGCGTAGATCATGGTTCCGACGCCGACGCTAGAGAAGATCTCTTTGAGGATAACCCCGTCGGTCCGCCCGTCGACAATGTGGATGCGGCTCACCGAGGCTTCCCCGGCGCGACATGCGTGTTCCACCAGATGCACCACCTCCGGCTGCCGAGAAGCCGGATTCATGCGGAGAAAATCCCGGCCCTCCTGCACCGTTAAGCGCGCGACGCGCCCGTCGGCATTGATTTCGAGATCCGGGGGCAGGGCGAAGTTCTCGGCATTGATGCCCGGCGTTTCGCCGACGAAGAAGAGCTTCTCCGCGCCGATCTCAACGCTCAGTTGGGTTGCCATATCGTGTGAAGAGAGGTTGTAGGGGTGTCCCTGGGCGTTCCAGCCAATGCAGGGAAAGATGGGAATGGCGTCGTCCTCCAGACTGCTGTAGAGCAAGTCCAGTTTGATGGAGTCGACCTCTCCGGCATGTTCATAGTCAATGCCGTCGTGAACCCCGATTGAGCGCGCCCGGACCCAATTGCCGATCACGGCATTCGCCCCAAAGGCGCTCAATTGGGTCATCAGCTGATTCGCCACGTCGAAAGCCGCCATCTTCACGAAGGGGATGGCTTCGGCGGTGGCGACCCGGAATCCAGACTCCACGCGCCACGCCACGCCATAGCCCCGGAGCACGTCGTCTATGCGGCGCTTCGCGCCGGCAACGAGAATAATCCGGATACCGGCGCGCCGAAGCAGCACCAGGTCTTTGACGAGGCCGACCATGGAAGGTGCGTCGGCGACGCCGTCATCAATGTGGATGACGAAAATGCGACCGTTGAAGCGGTGAGCGTAGATGAAGACCTCGCGGATGAGATCTACTTGTTCGCGAAATCTCTCATCCGGAGGGGTGCCGTCGGAGGCTGCTGCGGGTTCATCGCGATCGCGTTGGGCTCCGTTCATAGGATGATGCCGGATTTTATCTGCGCATTGAGAATTGAACAAGCCTCGCCTATCATACGGGTGTGGTCCCGAGGAATGTAACGGAACGAGGAGACCGAAACACACGGTGGCGAGCGCGGCGAGCTCACCGGCGGCCCTGCTACAGCTGGAGCCCGCACTCCGTTTGTCGACCGGCGCTCACACTCTCGATCGTCGCGCTGCTGGCCGGACTGATCCTTGCCGGCTGCAAGGCCGAAAGCGAGCCGACCGCAGAAGAGCTGCGGGCGGTGGAGCGGCAAATCGAGGATGTCCTCACGGTTCACACCTTCGAGCACAGCTATCGCAGCATTGTCTACTTCGGTGAACAGCGGCGCTTTCTCTTCATGGATACCATGGATCGGCAAGTCCTATTTGGAATCGATGTCCGCGTTCTCGCGGGAATCAACCTGAGTGAAGGTATCGTCATTCGCCGGGCGGCGCCGGCGCGTAGGGCCCAAGACGTCGAGCGGCTCTTCGTTACGCTGCCGCCCGCTCGCATCATGCTCGTCGATGCGCAAGAGGAGAGCATTACCGAGTACTTCGAGACCGACCGTGGTGGCGGTGTAGGGCTCTTGGAGTACGGTGAAGAGATCGAGAACGCCAAGGCCACGTCACGGGAAGCCGCGCTTGCGGATGGCATTCTCCGACAGGCGGAGGCCAACGCGCGGGTCATCGTCGAAGAGTTCCTCAATCTGGCCGGCTTCGACGGCGTTGAGATTCGCGTGCGGGAACGGGAGGAGGATGAGCTTCGTGGCTAAAACGTACCGACTCGTGGGCACGCTCCTCCTCATTCTGCTCTTCGTCGGGGGCGGCGCGTTCCTGGGACTTCGTCTGGCGAACATCGGCGCGCGGGAGGTCCTGGAGCAGCTGGGTATCATGTCCACGGAACAGCGCAGTAGCTCTCAGGTGATCGCACAGGACGTACGTACGCTGGCGCGACTCAACACCGTCCGCTACACCATGCAACAGGTGTTCCCCTACGATTTCGTCCCGGACGAGGCTGCGTATCGACGGATAACGAATAAGCTCAACGAGTCCACCGCGCCCGCAGATGAGGTCCTCGGCGAAGAGGAGCTCCGTCACTGGCGAGCCTACAACGTAGCAGTGGAAGCGGGCCTGGACCCGCGGCCGGAAGCCGGAGAGTTTGTCGTTATATCGACAACGCTGTATGTTGGGTATCGGCTGGATGCAATGCCGGGGCCCGGCGAGAACGTCACGCCGACCGAGCTCGTGCGAGTACGAGAGCTCGACGAGGAGCAGACCACCGGAGAGGATAGCACGGCTGCACGACGGCTCGCCGAGATCAGCCTACCGGAGCCGTCGATCTTAGACATTGTCGTCCAGGATGTCCGGCCTGAGAGCTATCCCTATCCGGATGTCGAGCTTTCGCCGGAGGGGTGGCGCCGAGTAGCGAGTCTTGTCCGGGAGCAGGCCCCGCCGACCGCGCCAACCGAAGATCTGTACCGGCGAGCCCGGGAGAACACCGAAAAACTCCTGGAACGGGTGCTGACACGCGCGGGCTTCGACGAGATACGCTTCGTATCTATATAGCTGACTGTGCCTTTCTAAGCCCGGGGGTTTACGAAGGGCGGAGAAATTGTTAGCTTATATATAGAAATCTGAATACAAGGACGGAAATATGCCTGAGCCTGAATTTTTGACTAAAGACAGTTTCAAGGAAAAGGTCTTCAACTTCGAAGAAAACAGTGAGTGGAAGTATGAGGGGGATCTCCCCGCAATCATCGACTTCTACGCGGATTGGTGCCAACCCTGCAAGATGGTCGCCCCTATCCTCGAGGAAATCGCCTCTGAGTATGACGGCAAGCTGCGGGTCTACAAGATCGACACCGAACAGGAGCAGGAGCTTGCCGCCGCCTTCGGCATTCAGAGCATCCCTTCGTTGCTGTTTATCCCGGTAGACGAACAGCCCCGCATGGCGGCCGGAGCTCTTCCTAAGGAATCGCTTCTGCAAGTCATGAAAGACGTGCTCAAGATCGAGTAAGGGTGCCGGCAGCTAGGGTGCCCCCAAGTATTTTGTAACCCCACACGTATTTTGCTGTTTAACATATTAGAACGCGTCAGTCGCGCAAAGGCGACCAGCCGTTTCTGTTGGATTTTTTGCGTTGGCTCTCCAGGTTTTCACCTCCTTTCCTGGAGAGCTTTTTTTTATTTTTTGCCCTCGCACACCTCCGGGTGAATTGCGTACATTGAGCGTATGCTAGGTCGACTCATCTTTCTATTTACCGTCTTCCCGATAGTAGAGCTCTACTTGTTGATTCAACTTGGGCAGGCTATCGGCGCACTTGCCACCGTCGGAATCGTGCTCGTCACCGGTGTGCTGGGCGCGTACCTGGCGCGACGAGAAGGCTTTGCCATTTGGACGCGCGTCCAGGAGCAGCTCGCCCAGGGACTCTTTCCCGCGGATGACATGATCGACGGGCTCATGGTTTTCGGCTCCGGAGTCGTGCTCGTTACGCCGGGCGTCATTACCGATATCCTCGGCATACTCGTGCTGTTCCCTCCGACCCGACGTCCCATTCGTCACTGGATCACCAAGCGCCTTCAGCGGATGGCTGCTAGCAGAGAGACGCACGTCTACGGCTTCACCCGCAACGTAACCGGTAACAATCCCGACTCCGAGTCGGATATCTAGCGCATAGCATTCGAAGAGCGACCCTCTCATAGGGTTCATGCATACGCCCACCCGTTGCAGGCCTCGGCGGCGTGACGCGGCCGACGGCGCGTTGACCCGGTTTTTGTGCTTCGACTAAGATGTCGCCCATGAGCAAATACCCGTTCCAGGAAATCGAGCAGAAGTGGCAACGCTACTGGGAAGAGAACAAGACCTTCCGCGCATCGGAGGATCCCGCTATCCCACCCGAAAAGCGGCGCTACATTCTGGATATGTTTCCCTACCCTTCCGCCGCCGGGCTCCACGTCGGGCATCCGGAAGGCTACACCGCCACCGACATCTATAGTCGCTACTTGCGGATGAACGGCTACGCGGTTCTCCATCCCATGGGCTTCGATAGTTTTGGGCTTGCCGCCGAGAACTACGCCATACAGAAAGGCACCCATCCCCGCCCCACAACCGAAGCAAACATTGATCAGTTCCGACGACAGATAAAATCGCTCGGTCTCTCCTACGACTGGGATCGCGAGATCTCCACCCACCGGCCGGATTACTTCAAGTGGACTCAGTGGATCTTCCTCAAGCTCTACGAGCAGGGCCTGGCCTACATGGCCGAAGTACCTATGTGGTACTGCGACGCCCTCGGGACCGTGCTGGCGAACGAAGAGGTCATCCAGACGCCCGACGGACCGCGCTCGGAGCGCGGCAACCACCCGGCGGAGCGGCGACCGCTGCGACAATGGATGCTCCGCATCACCGCCTACGCCGACCGTCTCCTCGAAGACCTGGAAGAGCTGGATTGGCCGGAGTCGGTCAAGGCGATGCAGCGTAACTGGATCGGCCGCAGTGAAGGCGCAAACGTCGGTTTTTCCGTTGTGGGCCACGACGCGACGCTGGAAGTGTTCACGACGAGGCCGGATACCTTGTTCGGCGCCACCTATATGGTTTTGGCGCCGGAACACCCTCTGGTCGCAGGCATTACCACGGACGAACAGCGCTCGGCGGTAAACGAGTACGTTACGCAGTCGAAGCTCAAGTCGGACCTTGAGCGTACGGATCTGGCCAAAGAGAAGACCGGTGTCTTTACCGGGGGATACGCCGTCAATCCGGTGAACGGCGAAGAGATTCCGATCTGGATTTCAGATTATATTCTGCTCACGTACGGTACCGGCGCCATTATGGCCGTGCCGGCTCATGACGAGCGGGACTACGAGTTCGCGAAGCAATTCGACCTGCCGATTCGGCAGGTTGTAGAGCCCTCGGCGGCGGAGGCGAAGCAATTTTCTGAGGACGAAGCCTTTACCGGAGATGGAACCGCCGTCAACTCCGGCCCCTTCACGGGTATGGCAACCGCGGAGATGAAGCAAGCCATTATCGAAGACTTGGAGAATAAGGGACACGGTCGCCGTAGCGTCAACTACAAGCTCCGCGATTGGATCTTTTCGCGGCAACGCTACTGGGGAGAACCGATCCCCTTGGTACACTGCGAGAAGAGCGGGATCGTTCCTCTAGCGTATGAAGAGCTTCCCCTCGAATTGCCGGAGGTGGAGAGTTACAAGCCCACCGGTACCGGGGAATCGCCGCTTGCAAACGTGGAAGACTGGGTACAGACCGGCTGCCCCGTAGATCCCGGCGAATCCGCCCGCCGCGAAACAAACACCATGCCGCAGTGGGCCGGCTCCTGCTGGTACTACTTGCGGTTCATTGATCCACACAACGACAACGAGCTTGCCTCACGAGAGGCACAGGACTACTGGATGCCCGTAGACCTCTACGTTGGGGGGACGGAGCACGCCGTTCTCCACCTCCTCTACGCGCGCTTCTGGCACAAGGTGCTGTACGACATTGGCGCCGTTACAACGAACGAGCCCTTCCAGCGGCTTGTGAACCAAGGCATGATCCTCGGTGAGGACGGCATGCGCATGTCCAAGTCTCGGGGTAACGTCGTGAACCCGGACGACATTGTCCGGGAGTTCGGTGCCGACACCTTGCGCATGTACGAGATGTTCATGGGGCCCCTGGAAGCCGAGAAGCCATGGTCCACAAACAGCATTGCCGGCGTGCATCGTTTCCTCGACCGCGTATGGCGTACATCCCAGCGTGAGCTGAGCGACGGGGAAGCGCCACTCGAGCAGGAGCGTCTCCTGCACAAGACGATCAAGAAAGTCACCGAGGATACCAACAATCTCGAGTTCAATACGGCGATCTCCCAAATGATGATCTTCATCAATGAGGTGTTCAAAATGGACTCCCTGCACCGCTCGGTCTGGGAGCGTTTCGTTCGCCTGCTCTGCCCCTACGCACCGCACATTGCCGAAGAGCTCTGGGAGCTGTTGGGGGAAAAGCCGCCGGTGTCGCTGAAGAGCTGGCCGAGTTACGATGAAAGCCTCATCCAAGAAGAAGAGGTCACGGTCGTCGTCCAAGTGAACGGTAAGGTGCGCGAACGGCTTCAGATGGCGGTCGACACGCCGGAAGACGCCATGAAGGAGCGCGCCCTCGGCAGTGAGCGTGTGCAGCAGTTCATAGGCGAAACGACGATCCGACGCGTCATTACCGTCCCGAACAAGCTCGTGAACATTGTTGCCAAGTAGATGCCGGCTCTGGGACCGGCGGCCTCACACGGCTAACGGCCGGTGACCACGGCGCCCTCAGCAGTGATTCCGACGCGGTACACAAGGGCGCTCTCGGGCTGAAAAAAACGATATGTACCGGCGGGAAGACCTCCCGCGGAGCTGTCTTCGCCGCCGGCTTCATCGCCCTGGGGCATGCTGACCCGGACACCACCAGGCCCGCCGTCTCGCCCCGGTTGCGTGTCCAAGTGAAGCCCTGGACGGTCGCTGAGCCAGCGGCCCGGGGGAAGCACAAGCTCAGCGGGCAGGGTATCCCGCAGGCGAATGGCGCTTATCCGGAAAGAGCCCGCTTGTAGGGCTTCTACGATCGCCGTCCGGTCCACGGCCCATCCGCGCAGCCCCGCGACCTCGCGGTAGCCTTCCAGGAAACGGCTGACGTTGAAGCCCTCCAGCTTCAGCCCCGCCCGCCGCAGCCCGCGCAGCAGCCCCACCGCCGCTCCGTCGCGGGCGCGAAGCCGCAGCTCCCGGTGATCCGCCCCGTTCGAGCGATACACCGCGCCGTAGGGCTCGGTACAGAAGGGCCGCCCGGCCTCCGATTGACCGTTTGCGGCAATACACAGTCGGGCTTGGAACAGCACCCAGCGCTCCTTCGGGACCGTGAACGTGAGCCGCGCATCCGCCGGGAGCTCGTTCAACTCCCCGTCCTCGGCGTCCAGTACGCCATAGACCGGCGCCGCCACAGCGCTCCAGCGCTCGGGACGGCCCGGAAGCGCCACGGTGATCTCCACCTGTTCCGAGAGGAACGCCTCGGCCTTTTCCGCCAATCGACATCCGGACACGGAAACGACGACGACGGCCGCGACACATGCAAGGGCACAGGCCGGGGCCCGGAGCCGAAACCGAAGCCGCGGACCGCAGTTTAGAACTGTGTGGATACGTTTCATCACGGTGGCTTACCGCCGAAGCGGCTCCACTGCTTCACGAGCGGCGCAGGCGAGTCATATAGGCGGCTCGAAT
>CAYFQV010000009.1:20772-26546 GCA_964345195.1 uncultured Spirochaetaceae bacterium | reverse complement strand
AAGCGGCTCCACTGCTTCACGAGCGGCGCAGGCGAGTCATATAGGCGGCTCGAATAGCCCGCAGCACCGCTCGGTAGGCGTCGCTTCGGTAGTCGGCGTATGTCCAGGGCTGCGGTCGGAAATCGCCCTTCCGGAACAGGAGCGTCACCTCCGCGTAGATGCCGTCCCGCAGGGGTATGCGGTGGGCGGCATCCTTGGTCGTAGCCAACAGGAAGCGTCCGGGTAGGAGAAAGCCGGGATCGAGGTTGACGCGGCGTCCCTCGGGGCCGGTGAAGCGTTCTTCCACGTGATTGCTTGCGATCTTGCACGCAGCCAGGCTATCGGCGGCAAGCAGCTCCTGCGCCGCGAAGAACACGCGGGTGATACGCGGGCCCATCTCAGTTCGATAGTAGGACGTGTACTCGAAGGGCTGGGCCTCGCCCCAGAGCCCGACGGCGCCGAACGCCTGCTCCAAGGAGGCGTGAACCTCCCTGCGCAGATGGTCGAAACGCTCCTCGTCGTCGCCGGACGCTCGGGAGATTAGCGTGGGAATGACGAGTTGAGCGGGGGTATACGCGTTCACTTCTCCCATGAACATCCCTTGAGCGCGCGGCACCATAGTTGCGCATTCGGCGCGTTGCCGTCCGTGGGGCATTTGTACCATAATTGTAGGCCATGAGCGAGGATGGCGATTACACGCAAGAACTGGCCTCAGCCTTGGAGAAGCGGCGAGAACACCTCGAACGCAAGGTTCTCCCGGAGGTGAAGGAAAACTTTCGGACCTTTCATGGAGCCTACCAGGGTTTGTTGAATATCCTCCAGCGGAAGGGCTTAGTTGGAGAGGACCCCTACAAGAACGATCAAAAAGTCTCCGAGGTCGCCGCTCCGTCGGACGATCCCTTCCTCGAGTCTGAAAAGGATCAGCAGATGAGCGTTCGGCTCTCGGGGTTCGACAACATGCTCGACTACCTAACCAACTACTTCGAGTTTAGCCTCGAGAACATCGATTTGAAGCAGGTGAAAAACCTCGTTGGTCTCACCAACTACATCAAATGGAACAACCTCAGCGAGGCCTCTCCGAAGTATACAACGCGCACCGTGGCGGAATACGCCGGGAAGCTGCGCTCCGACGCTGACCCAATGTCGGGGAAGTTGGTAAAGGACTCCGTGGAACAGCTGACCAAGATGCAACAAGCGATCCTCCGACATCTGAAACAGATCTCTATCTTCAAACGGGAGGAGTACAAGCTCTTCCTTCGCGAAGAGATCATCCCCAACAGTGATATCTCCGAGGCGCAGGCCTACCAAGATAAAGATCGCAGCGTCCGGTCAATTCGAAAGGCGTTCCAGCAACACGGATCGGGAAGCCCCTTCTTCCAAGAGCTGGTGTCCGAAGTCATCGATGAGGATTTCGGCCCGGACGCGTACGCCCTTCGACAAGAGGTCTTGCGGAATCTGCAGGTGCAGCAAGAGCAAGAGAAGCCCAAGCAGAAGCAGGACGAGTTACGCCCCATACTCATGGACGGTATCCGCAACCTCGCCGGTGCCGGCCGGAGCATTGAGCAGATGCTGGACAAGGTGGATGAAAACGTCGGCCTGTTGGAAGACCGCAAGAAGAGCTTCGGTGAGCGCTTTCGTGAGTGGATAGACCGGATGGTGAACCGGGACAAGCCGAAGCGAGTATTCGAGGTGGAATACCTCGACGAGTCGACCTCCACGACCCACACGGAACGAATCGAGTACGAGGCATTCAAGGCCTCCATGCGCAAGAAGGCACAGCTCTACGGCGGCGTGATGAATCGTATGAGCAACGTAAGCCGTAAGCTCGAAAGCGCATCGGAGGATCAACTCTACAACTTCCTGCAGAAGCACGTGGAAAACCTTTCCATTGCGCACCGGCAGCTGCAGAGTTTGGACACCCATATTCGCGCTGAGGCGCCCCGAGAGCAACGCAATTCCCTGAGCGACCTCAGCGAGGAGCTCGCGTCACTCAAGGAAACGACGGCGAAGGCAAACAAAAAGAAGCACGCCTACGTTTCCAAGAAGGAAGAACAGGAACAGTTCAAGAAGCTCGGGATCCAAGAGAACGACTAGATCAGAATATGCTCAAGCCGACTTGTAACGCCCGAGCACTCGCAGTTGATCGGTGTGCTCGGTAAGCTCTTCGAGAACAGTCTCGAACAGCTCCGCCCGGCTTCCGAGATCCATATCCACGTAAAACATGTACTCCCAGGGCTTTCCCAGGATCGGACGAGACTCGATCTTGGTGAGATTCACGTCGTGGGACGAGAACACATCCATGCACTGCAACAGAGCACCGGGCTTGTCGGGCGTCGAGAACACGACGGATGCCTTGTCGGGATCGCGCACCTCCGCGTGATCCGTACGAGCGAGAACGGCGAAGCGTGTGTAATTCTGCGGGTTCCCTTCGATTCCCTCTTTGAGAACCGTGAGGCCGTAGGTTGTAGCGGCATAGGCATTCGCAATGGCGGCTACTCCACCGTCGGATGTCTCCGCGACATGGGAAACTGATCCCGCGGTATCATAGTATGGAACTTGCTCCCAGTCAGGGTGCCGTGAGAGGAAGTCCGCACACTGCGTGAGCCCTTGCGGATGCGAGTAGACCCGGCGGATATTCTCCATTGCCGTACCGGGCTTGGCGATCAAACTGTGAATAATCCGAATAGACGTCTCGCCGGCAATGCTGATATCCGGAAACTGAAGGAAGAGATCGTAGCTCTCGTGGATGGACCCGGACAGGGAGTTCTCGAGGGGCACAACGCCGAAATCGGCGCTGCCGTCGAGAACGGCCTCGAAGACGTGTCGGAAACTGCGCGTGGCGAGCGCTTCTGCATTCGCGTTCTGGAAGTAGCGCTTCAAAGCGATCTCGCTGTAGGCGCCGCGCTCCCCTTGGAACGCCACGGATAGCTCGCCCAGAATCTCCCGCGGTTGACCGGGCCCGCCCCTCTCGGCTTCCGAGCTTACCGTAGCCGCACCGCGCCGTGGAGCGCCGGCCGGCCCAATGCTCGCTCGCACCGGAAGCCGCAGCATCTCCTTCTCGACAACCGGAGCCATGGCTTCGACGTCCCGCATCAGACGCTCGAACTGATCGGGAAAGAGGCTCTGCGGTCCGTCCGATAAGGCTCGATCCGGATCCGGGTGTACCTCAACAATAAGGCCGTCCGCCCCGGCTGCGATTGCTCCGAGACCGACGGGCATGACCTTCTCCCGAATGCCCGTAGCGTGGCTAGGATCCACCATTACCGGCAGATGGGACAACTTCTTCACCACCGGTATGGAAGAAATGTCGAGACTGTTCCTGGTATAGGTCTCAAAGGTGCGAATGCCGCGCTCACACAGAATCACGTCTTCCGCGCCATGCGCAAGAAGATACTCCGCGGCCATGAGCCACTCTTCGATCGTCGCGGACAGACCGCGTTTGAGAAGCACCGGTACGCCGGCTGCTCCAATACTCTTGAGGAGCTCAAAGTTTTGCATATTCCGAGCGCCGACCTGAAACACATCCACGAACTCGCGCATGGTGTCTATCAGGCTTGGAGAAACGATCTCGCTCACGACCGGCATGCCCGTCGCTTCCCCGGCTTCCTTCAGGTACTGCAGACCCTTCTCGCCGAGACCCTGGAAGGAGTACGGCGAGGTCCGCGGCTTGAAGGCGCCACCGCGAAGCATGACTGCGCCGGATTCCCGCACTCGGTGGGCACTTTCGAGAATCTGCTCGCGGCTCTCGACGGCACACGGTCCGGCTATCACCGCGATTCGACCGGCACCAATGGAAAGCGGCCCCACGGTCGCCAGTGTATCCGCCTTCTTGAACTCCCGGGACGCCAACTTGTAGGGCTTGGAGATGGGGATTACCCGCACGACGCCGGGCAGCACTTCGACTTCACGCTGATCAATGCGGGCACTGCCCACGGCGCCCAAGATGGTCTCTTCCTCCCCTTCGATCTCCCGGACCTTGAACCCACGCTCCTGCAGGAACGCGCGAACACCCTCTTTCTGCTCGTCGCTTATGTGTTGCTCAAGAACGACTACCATGGGACATGCCTCCTACGCGGGTTCCGTCGTCCGGCATGGGAAAGCTTGCCCGTATATGCCGGGAGAAGTGCTGCTCCAGTGAAGCCTTGTAGCGCATGATCCGATCGATGTAAAGCAAAGTGCTGGCGGGAATCTGCCGGCGTCGGACGCGACTCAAGCCGGCGTTGTATACCGCCAAGGCGGTTTCCTCATCCCGGCCATGCCTTAGGGCGTAGCGCAGATAGTCCGTTCCATGCCCGGCGTTGACCTCGGGATTGAAGAAGTCCGGCTCGGATAAATGCGGGAAGCTTCGACTGTTGAGTTGAAAGAGGCCACGGTCGATCGAGGTGTCGTTCCGGTTCACCGCGTTCGGCTCGAAGCGACTCTCTACCCAACTCAAAGAGAAAACGAGAGCAAGAGACAAGTCGTTGCGATCCGCGTGGTACAGAATCGGCATGGCGATCTCCGGGCTCCCGGTGAGATCAATGAAGAACTCTTCCACATGCTCGTGAGTGAGATTCTCCCGGTAGAGCGTAAGCATGGGCTTGGGTCCGTCCAGGATGTTGGCCACGTTTGGGTAGCTTCGCGGCTCTTCATGGACGTAGGAGGCGTCATCCCAGCTAAACTCGTAGCGTTTCGGGGACTCATTCGGTGTTAGATCGATTGGTTCTACGGCGCGGCTGTAGCCGAACAAGGCCGTTAACAGCACGACAACGGCAACGCGATTGATAGATAGCCTCCGCTGGGAAAGATGGATTCCAAAAGGTACTTAGCGTCTCGGCCTTGATCAAGGCTCCGTGCGTGGCGCCGGCGAGTCTTGAAGGGGTTCCGACTCGGGCAGTGTCTTAATGACGATCCCATGGCCGTTGAGATTGTGGATCATAACACGATCGGGTTTCTGGAACTCTTCGTTTCCGAGGGCGGTCACCCCTTCACAGCCATAGAAGCCGTAGTCGTCATACACGAGTATCCCGCCCACCGGCATCCGCTGCCACACCCAAGCAACCACGTCCTTGGCGGACTGATAGACGTCCACGTCGACGTGACAGAAGCGGATCATATCCTCATCCACCTCGTCCGCCGTCTCTTCCGGGAAGACCCCTTCAAGGATGCGAACGTTGTCGAGTTTCAGAGACGCAACGAGCTCTTCAACCCCGGCGCGGTCGGCATCCGCATGCTCACCGCCTCCGTAGTAGTCGTCCATGGGGCCGGCTTTAACCACGCCTCGAAAGGTATCCGCAAGATGAACCACCGCCGGAGCGCGGAGCTCACGCTCGGCCGTCGCGTACTCTCGCGCCGCAAGCAGGGCGCCGGTGCCGCCGCGCCACACGCCCACTTCCAGGATGGCGCCGGGAAGATGACTCGTCTGAGGCAGCAGCGTCCAAAGCTCATAGCACCTGGCAACATCGACCTGGGTGGCCCCGACAATATGCTGATACACGCGACCGAATTCGACGTCCGCACTCCACGGGGAGTAGTTGGCCAGTGGAAAAACGTCCCCGTAGCCCGGTGGGTAGCTGTAGCGCGGCGGGAGGTCAAGCTCACGCATTACGACCGTCCTGGCTGCGCTTGAGGCGGATGAGCACCGCTTCCATGGCGGCAATCGTAGCCGAGATGCTGATCGACTCGGCCATGCCGCGCCCGACCCAGTTGTTCCCTTCCTGCACGTACATAACCTCGAGCTGTTCCCGTAGCTCCCGGGCGGTGAACTCCTCGTCGCGATTCAACCGGTACTCCAACTGATCGATCGTCTCTTCGTA
>CAYFQV010000009.1:6274-20672 GCA_964345195.1 uncultured Spirochaetaceae bacterium | reverse complement strand
TGAACTCCTCGTCGCGATTCAACCGGTACTCCAACTGATCGATCGTCTCTTCGTAGACACGCTGATACTGCTCGCGGGCGCGGCGCTCGGTGCTGGTCTCGGATGTTGACACGGTATGCACTAGCCTTCGAATTCGGAGATGGCGGCCTTCAAGCGACTGATGTAGTTGGCGGGACCGCCTTGAAGATAACCCGTCTCGTGGATAAGCTCTTCCTCCGGCGACAGCACATATACCGTGGGGAAGCCGGCGATCTCATACTCCCGGGCGAGCGCCATGTTTCGCCGCTGAAGCTTTTCACTCTGCTCCCTGTCATTCGGAAAGTCAATGAGCACGGGTACCAGAGCCGCCGCAGCGTACTCTTCAAACGCCGTCGTGTGAAGCACTTCGTCCATGAGCCGGTGGCACCAGCCGCACCAATCGGTGCCTGCGAAGTAGAGAAACACGACCTTATTCTCTTCCGCCGCCGCCTCGAGGGCTGCATCGAGGTCGGTGCGCCACTCAAACACGTCCGCCGCGCCGATCGCAGCGACCGTGAGGAGGAGAGCGAGTATCAGTACGTATTGCTTCATAATGGTAGAGTACGGTATGCATACTACCCGGTCAATGGCCGAACACTTCGGAGTCGAGGCATGGAACGTAACCGGCTAAGCGCTGCCGTTGAAGAGCGGAGGGCACGAGACGCCCCGCTCGTGAGCCTGATAAGCACGAACTTCCACGACAATGGCTTTTTCTTTCCCCGGAGTCTTCTGAAGCAAGCCCTCGAATCTTACGCCGATCGACAACACTATCGACCGGACCCGAAGGGCGACGGGCATTGTCGTGCCGCGGTGGCCCATTACTATGCGGAAAACCATGTGTACGTGAACCCGGAGCAGATCCTGGTCACCGCCTCGACCTCAGACGCCTACAACCTGGTGTTTAGCGCCGAGAGCGTGCCCGGCGACAGCGTACTGCTCCCCGCACCCGGCTACCCGCTCTTCGAGCACATTGCCGCCTTCCACAAGTTACAACCCCGCTTCTATCACATGCGCTTCGAGGATCGTTTCTCCCCGGACCCGGAAGGGATTGCAGCAGCCATGGATGAACGGACGCGCTTCCTGGTGCTGATTTCGCCGAACAACCCGACCGGACGGGTGTACCGGGAAGAAGAGATCCTCCGCGCCGCGGAGGTCTGTCGAGACCGTGGGATCACCGTGATCTGCGACGAGGTGTTCAGCGAGTATCTCCACGGTGAATCCGCCCGGACGGGCCTTGGACCGCCGCGTCCAGCGCAATTACTTCCGGACATGCGGGTGATCACCTTCAACGGCGTCTCGAAGCTCTTGGCTCTGCCCGACCTGAAACTTGGGTGGATGCTGGTGACCGGTCCGGAGGAAGGCGGTGCGGCGACCGTAGATGGGGGCGGGGGCAAAAGCGGGGCCGGAACGGGCCGCCGTGGCGAGGCCGCCGGCCGCCGGGAGCTTATCGATCGCTTGGAGCTTGCCAACGACATGTTCCTGAATGCGGGCGGCCCGGCACAGCACGTGACCGCAACGCTGCTTCCGGAGCGCGAGCGCTACCTGTCAACGGCACGAGAGCGTCTCGCCGCAGCCCGGACCACGCTGCTGTCGGCGGTCCGGGAGATTCCGGGCCTCGAAGCGCTGCCTCCCGAGGGCGGCATTCACGCGGTACTGCGGCTTCCGGCGGGTCTGAGCTCCACGGATGAGGAGTTTGCCGTAAGTTTGGTGCGGGAGTTCGGCGTTCACCTGCATCCGGGATATCTATACGGCATGGACGACGATCGCTCCCTCGTGGTGTCCTTGCTGCCCGGCGAGCACGTCCTGCAGCAGGGACTGCAGGCCTTGCGTCGACTCTTGCGTCGCTTGTAACGCTTCGGCTATCCGCTGCTAGTCGGCGTCGGCCTCGGCCTCGGTTCGGACGCTGAAGTCGCTGAAGCGGGCCCGGCCAAGGCTTCGAAGCGCCACTTGCACGCCACGGTCAATATCGAACCACGCGCGATAGCGAAGCTTGTCTTCCCCGTTGACGGCAACGGTGAGGTATCCCTTGTCAGGCTCGTAGAGAACCGAAGCGGTAAGCGGCTCGGCTATCGGTTCGGATATCATAGCGCCTGCAACACGGCCCATATTCACGTCGTCACTCGATCGATAGACCTGCAGGAAGGTGTTCTGCGTGCCGTAGACGGAGGGGTCGCGGGTAAACCAGATCAAGAGGGAGTCTCCAAGACCATAGCCGCGCTTGTCTACGTTGCTCACAAAAATGTGGAGCCCAAGGCCCACCCAACCCTCATCGAGGCTGGAGGCGGTGAATCGGTAGAGGGTGCGCTGCGAATTCTGCGGCACGCCTAAGAGGTATTTCGCGAAGTACTGCTCAGGATCTTGTTGCACGAGGGTCGAGCCGTCCGCGGACCAACTGCCGAGCTGCGTCCCATCTCCTCCACCGGCGGTCGGTGGAGAAAAGCCCCGCGTAAGCTCTCTCGGAAGCTCTTCGGTGACCGTTTCCACGTAGCTCCCACCGGCAACGCGGTCGAGCACCTCGCGTCGGATGTCGTCTTGTCGCGCTCGCAGATCCGCAATGCGCTTACGAAGGTCCTCGTTCAAGCTCTCGGTGGGGCTATCATCCGGCGCCTCGGGCGGAGCCGGGTCCTCCGACGGGGCTGGTCGGCTGAGCTGTGTCCGCGCCTCTTCCAGCTCTGCGCGCACGGCGCTGAGCTCGTTTTCGAGGGGTTGCAGCTCGGCGGCAACACGCTCCGAGACCTGCGTGGCAACGTCCCCGGCCAAGGCCTCGCCGTCGACCGGCTCGGGCCCTTCGCTTGTATCCGTGAGCGCGTCTTCGGCCTTCGCGAGCCGCTCTACCAGGGCCGCTTGGGCTTGCGCAATGGCGTCGAGTATCTCGGCGTGATTTCCGGACACGTCATTGGACAGAGAGTCGAGTGTTGCCGCAATGTCGGCAAGGCCCCCATCAATGTCCTCGGCGACGCCGGCAAGCTCGTCGAGCTCTTGGGCCCCCTGCCGAGCAATCCGCTCAATCAGTGCCGGCTCGACGGCGTCCGCGCGGGCACCTTCAACAGTGTCTTCGGTGGCGTTTTCACGTGCCGACTGCAGGTGCGCCTCGAGCGCGGCAATGTCTTCTTTCAGTTGATCGTTCTCCGCGCGCAGCTTGGTGATTTCCTGCTGTAGCTTATCCCGCGTTTCCCGGAGCCGCTCATTGCGGCGGCTGAGCTCCTCGTTGCGCTCAATGAGGCCCATGTTCCGCGCCGAGAGGCGGGAAACCTCCTCCTGAGCGCGGTCACGAGCGGCCCGGAGCTCCTCGATCCGTTTGCGCGCGTCGGTCAAGCGCGTCGCGACGGTCTCCTCGACCACGAGATTGATGATAGGCTCGGCGCGGTCGACGTTTATATCCGCCAAGGTGCCGTTGCGGATGCCGTTCAGCAGCGCGTAGCCGTCGTTTTCAGGTCGGAGTCGCACGCTGTATACATCGTCCTCTAAAAAGACTCCATCGATCTCAATTGTGTTGTTCTCACGTACTTTCACGCTAGCCACGTCGAGCACGACGTCCTGAGGAAGAAGGTTGTCCTGTTCCCGGTATGTCTCTACGACCCGCCAGACATCATCCTCACCGGCGCTGAGACGCACGGAGTAGCTCCCAGTGCCGGTCTGAATGTTGCGGATGTAGAAGGCCCGCGGTCCCGCCAATGAGATGGCGGCGTCGCTGAAGTCCACCTCGGCAAGGTCCGGTGTCTGCGCGGCCACCGGTGTAGCCGCCACGCTCAGGAGCCCGAACAGACTTAAAAGAGTGAGAGAGATGGCAATCGCCGCGTTTAATCGTGACATCTTTTATTACATCGGCACGTTGCGTCCGTTAGTTCACCGTTTCCGGACTCTGTGGTATCATTCCAGGCATTCGAAAAGGGGCGTACTGGACATGAGAATCGGGGTTCCGAAGGAAGTTAAGCGGCACGAGTATCGCGTGGCGGTGACACCGCACGGCGTGCGAAGCTTTGTCAGTCACGGCCACTCCGTTGTGGTTCAGTGTGAGGCCGGGGTTGGTTCCGGGTATTCCGACGAAGAGTACCAGAAGTACGGCGCCGTTATGGTGGATAGCGCGGAGGAGGTCTTCGACGGCGCGGACATGATCATCAAGGTGAAGGAACCGCTGCCGCAAGAGTACGACCTGTTCCGGGAGGGACAGATCCTGTATACCTATCTCCATCTGGCTGCCAACCCGGATCTCGCACGTGAGCTAATGGAGCGCGGGGTAGCAGCCGTCGCGTATGAGACGATCGAGCTTCCCGACAAGAGCCTTCCCTGTTTAACCCCCATGAGCGAGATCGCCGGCCGTCTCTCCGTACAAGAGGGTGCGAAGTACCTCGAGAAGGAGTTCGGCGGGCGCGGCATACTTTTGGGCGGCGTGCCCGGAGTGCCCCGCGGTAACATTGGAGTTATCGGTGGCGGCGTCGTCGGGACGAACGCCTGCAAGATTGCCGCGGGGATCGGCGCAAACGTGACGGTGCTCGACATAGATGCAAAGAAGCTCGCCTATCTCGATGATATCTTCGGGAGCCGCATCACCACTCTCTACGCCACCGAGAGCAACACGGAGATGATCCTGCATGAGGCGGACATCATAATCGGCGCGGTGCTGCTCCCCGGAGAAGCCGCGCCCAAGATCATCAAGCGGGAACACATCAACACCATGAAGACGGGTTCCGTACTCGTGGACGTGGCGATCGACCAGGGCGGCTGCTCCGAGACGTCGGTACCGACCACCCACGACGAGCCGATCTACTTGGTTGACGGGGTGGTGCACTACTGTGTCGCAAACATGCCCGGGGCGGTGGCATATTCATCGACCTTGGCCCTTACGAGCGTTACCTTAAATTACGGCCTTGTAATTGCAGACCTCGGTCTCAAAGAGGCCGCGCGGACGCAGGAGCCGATCAAGCGAGGGATCAACACCCTGAACCACGCGTGTGTTCACGAAAGTGTTGCCCGGAGCTGCGGGCTTCCCTACACCGCGTACAATCCTTGAAGCGCCCGGGTGGCCGTCCCGGGCTCGAACGGTTATGGAGTTGCATGAAACGCCCCAGCACTGCGCTAAATAGGTTTCGTAGGTCATATAGGCACGGTTTCAACGGCAGTTACTCGCGCCGGCGGCGCCGACTGCCGGTACCGCTAATCGCAATCATCGTGCCGGCAATCCTGGGAAGCGTTGTAACGGCGCAGGAGAGCGAGCCGGAGAATCAGAGGGCCGACGACGAGCTCACCGTCTCGCTCTTGCCGACGAAGCTCGAGCTCGACCCCGTAAAGAGCTTCACGTCCACGGAAGGACAGATCTTTACGGCGCTGTACGAAGGCCTGGTCTCGTATCATCCCATGACCTTGGATCCAATACCAGCCGTGGCACAACGATGGGAAGTTGGACCGAATGGGCGCGTCTACCGCTTCTACTTGCGCCCGGATGCCCGGTACTGGAATGGAGATCAGGTTACCGCGGCGCACTTCCGCGACGCCTGGTTTGCACATATTGAGCCGGACAGCGAATCCTCCTACGGCTTCCTCTTCGACGTGATTGAGGGTGCGCGGGCATACCGCACCGGGCAGGAAGAGGGCCCCGAGACCATCGGAATAGAGGCGGAAAGTGAGACGGTACTGGTGGTGCGCCTTGCCGAGCCGGCCAACCACTTCCTGGATATCCTGTGCCATCACAGCTTCGTGCCCATCCATCCCGACATGCAAGGTGTTTCGGATTGGAATGAAATGGACACCGTCCTCGGAAACGGTCCCTACTACATTACCGATCGCGGGGATAATGAATTGATCCTGACTCGGAACGAGGTCTACTGGGACCGCGGGAACGTAGCTATTCCGCGCATCCGCTTCACCTTTCGCGAAGACTACGAGGGAGTAACGGAAGACTTCAACAAGGGCTTGATCGACTGGGTCATGAGCGGCATGTCATTGCAGAACGTAGATCGGCCCTTCGGCGTAAGCATTAACCCCATGTTCGCAACCTCGTACTTCTACTTTTCCACCGACTCACTGCCCGGAAGTGATCCTCGGGTCCGCGAGGCCCTGGCCAAGCTTGTCCCGTGGCCCGACGTTCGCTCCGACGAGCTCTACTTCACGCCGGCGACAAACCTGGTGCCGGAAATCCCGAACTATCCGGATGTTGAAGGCATTACCGAGCAACAGGTCGATGAAGCCATGGAGCTGCTCTCCGAGGCCGGTTACCCGAACGGCGAAGGGATTCCCGAAATCACGGTGACCATCCCGGATACTGAAGACAACCGCCGTGTTGCGCGGATTTTCAAAGAGAGCTGGGAATCCCGCTTGAACGTGACCGTTAGCATTGACAGCGTTGTCTGGGATAGGTACTTCGACTATGTGGAAGAGGCCGACTACGACATGGCAACCTTGAGCTGGATCGGAGATTACGCCGACCCATTGACCTTCCTGCAGATGTGGACAACCGACAGCAATCTGAACAACGCCGGATTCTCCAGCAGCGAATTCGACGAATTGGTAAATGAAGCCACCGTGGAAGCCGGGCGCCGGCGGAACTCAAGCCTGGCTGAGGCTGAGACGATTCTGCTATCGAGCGCCCTCGTGCTACCGATCAGCCACTCCCCGGCCATCAACCTCATCGACATGGCGGGAATCGGCGGGTGGCACCAAAATCCTCTTGACGTACACCCATTCAAGCATCTTCGCTTCCGCGCCGGTGATCCGGTTCCCGGAGTGGCCCGCCGTTCAGAAAAGTGAAGCGGGCGACGAGTTTCTCCAGACGCCGGCGAAAGATCACGCCCAGGAGAAACAGCAGTGTGGCGATTGCGAGGACCGCCAGGGATACCGCCCACTGCTCCTGCGCAGCCGTTCCACCGATCACGGCGCTTCCCAGAATGCCGGGTAGCCGCCCGATGGTGGATATTGCCAAGAAACCCGCGAAGCCCATTAAAGCCCCACCCGCGACATAGCAAAGTACGTCCTTCGGTATTCCCGGGATGACAAAGAGAAGAAAAAAGCCCAAGCGGGCTTTCGGCGATTGGGCGATCCGCGAGAACCGTTCAAGGGCACGGCCGCTGAGAAAGCGCTCAATGAAGGCGCGGCCGGCTACGCGCCCGACCCAGTAGTTAACTCCCGCACCGATCGCGATGCCCAGCGTTGACCAGAGAGCACCCTCCCATATACCGAAGAGGTAGCCGCCCGCTATTTGCACCACCTCGCCGGGGACAATAAAAATCACCACCTGGAAGGTTTGGACCGCCACAAAGATAGCCCGCGCTTGCGCGCCCAGGCCGGTAATCCACGCCTCCAGACTGCCGGGATTCCGGAAGATCGCGGTGAGTTCGTCTCGAAAGAGGAACGCGCCGATCAGTATCAGTCCAATAACGGCGGGAAACAGTAGCGCCGCGAAGGAATGGCGTGCGCGGCCGTTGTATGCCGGCTTGTGCATGGGAGCTCTCTTCGCACGTCCGCCGCCCGACGGCATGGTCTTGGGCAACTTTGACGCAGTTTGCCTCTTATACTATATTTCACGGAATGAAGCAAAGCTCCGGCGATAACCAGACGATCCCATTCAAGCAGGGGGAGCAGGTTGTATATCCCCTTCAAGGTGTGGGTGAAATCCGCTCCATTGAGGAGCGGGAGTTCAAGGGTGACCAAATCCCCTACTACATCATCTATCTCGAAGTGTCGGACATGACCGTGATGGTCCCGGTGCACAAGGCGGAAGAGCTTGGGATCCGGGCAATCGTGCCGGCCGAAGAGGCCCAGCGAGCGCTCCAGCTCATCGGGGAAGAATTCGAACCGGTACCTGCGGACTGGAAAGTTCGTTACCAGATGAACCTGGATCTACTGAAACAGGGAAGCGTCATCGACATTGCAACTGTGGTGCGCACACTCTACCATCGGAGCCGCGTTAAAGAGTTGCCCATTCTGGAACGAAAGCTTTTTGACAGCGCTCTCAAGCTACTCGTGGATGAGGTTTCATTCTCCCTCGACAAGAAAAAGAACGAAGTCGAGGTTCTCATCTTCGACAGACTCGAGTCCGAAGGTGGAGGCCCTCGGGAACCTCGCTCCGAGGAAGATGAGCACGTCGAAGAAGGCGAGGGCTCAGCCGCTGCAGTGGAAGGCGAAGACGTAGAGGAAGAAGGGGAAACCGACGGCTAAGCCGAATTCCTCGCCTCCCAGTGACTGGCCCACCGTCCTGTCGCGAGTTCGGGACTACGTCGACGGGAGCTCGCTCCCGTCGGTTTCGGACATCGCCGAGCACCGCCGCGATCCATTCCATGTACTGGTCTCGACCGTTATCTCTTTGCGCACCAAAGACGACGTGACTCTTGCTGCATCCGAGCGTCTCTTCGAGAGAGCCCCGAATGTCTGGAGCCTGGCGGCGCTCGAGGAAGAGGAGATTGCCGCACGTATCTATCCGGCGGGCTTCTACCGCACAAAGGCGCGAAACCTCCGCCGTATTGCCGTGACGCTGCGGGATGATTTTGGGGGTCGCGTTCCCGACACGGAGCAGGGCCTGTTGGCGCTCAGCGGAGTCGGTCGGAAGACAGCGAACCTGGTGTTGGGCTTGGGCTTCTCCGTACCCGCCATTTGCGTCGACACCCACGTACACCGCATTCCAAACCGGCTCGGCATGCTATCCACCAAAAACCCGGAACAAACGGAAGAGGCCCTCAAAGAGAGCCTCCCGAAAGAGTACTGGATAGAGATAAACGGATTGCTCGTCGCCTTCGGACAGCAGGTCTGCACGCCGGTTTCACCGTGGTGCTCCCGCTGTCCGCTTGCGGATCGGTGTCCGCAGGTCGGCGTCACTCGGTCGCGATAGCCGGGAATCGTGGCGTAGAACGCCGGGCCTAGGTTGCTTCCTCGGCTATCAGGAGGGTCTTGGGGTCAAGAGTAAGATGCAGGTCTTCGGCGGGATAGTCCTGGTGATCCTTGACCAAGGTCAGCTTTACGTGGCGCTCGGTCGGCGTGAGTGTCACCAGAATGTCCGCGCGATCAATGTAGCGAACCAACATGCTCGGTACACCGTTGTCGTCCGTCGACGGATCGTCGCGATGTAGTGTGGCCGTAACCCACGTGGCAAGACCGAGCTCGTCGGCAAAGTCCTGGATGACATCCAAGTCTTCCGGAACGCCCTTCTCGAAGTCGTAGCCGTCCACCATCAGAGTGTCGGCGTCGAAGTTACCCTGATTCACCATGGCGCGCAGGCTTTCGAGTACTTGCTTCATGCTGATTCCGTCTTGCGAGAAGTTCATGATGACCCGATTGCGGATGAGCTCGTCGTGAATATCCATGGCGTTATCCAACTCGCGCTTTCGGGCTATCTCCTTAAAAATATCCTCGTACCAACTGACAATGTGGTCGGTTCTACCCGCAAAAGACACGTGAATCACATGCTTATTCTGCAAGAGCTGGTCCGTCGCGAGATGAACCAGACATGCCGTCTTCCCTACTCCCTTGCGTGACGCCAGCATGCCGATGCTGCCGGGGCGCAGTCCGCCGTGAATCGACTTCTCAAAGATCCGGAGGGGACTCCGCTGAACCAATTCGGACTTCACCATCATCTGGCTCCTTGTTTCTGTTCCTGCTTCTTCGCCTCTTCGAACTTCTCGATTAGCTCTCGGGAAACGGACTGGGGAACCTTACCATACTTCAGGAACTCCATGCTGAACTCCGCCTTGCCTTGGGTCAAGCTCCGCAGGACCGTTGAGTACCCGAACATCTCCGAAAGCGGCACCTCGGCTTCCACCACCGAGAACGCCCCGTCTTCCGACGATGTGAGTATAATCCCGCGACGCTGATTCAAGCTACCGAAGATGTTTCCCTGATACTCCGTGGGTCCCTCCGCAGTGACCTTCATGATCGGCTCGAGAATGATGGGCTTTGCTTTCATATAGATCTGCCGCATGGCGCCGAGGGCGGCTTGCTGGAAGGCCATATCCGAGGAGTCGACCGGATGCGTACTGCCATCGTTGATAGTGACCTTAACGCCGACCACGGGAAACCCGATCAGTTGCCCCTTCTCGAGAAACTGCCGAAAGCCTTTGTTCACGGAAGGAATATACTCGTTGGGAATCACGCCGCCCTTGATCTCATCGACGAACTCATAGGTTTCCTCGGAATTGGCGTCCATGGGCTCAATATGCCCGGCCACCCGGCCGAACTGGCCGGAACCACCGGTCTGCTTCTTGTGCGTGTAATCGAAGTCGACCCGCTGGGAAATGGCCTCACGATAGGCAACCTGCGGCATACCCGTTTCCACGTTGGCCTTGTACTCACGACGCATCCGCTCGACGTATACGTCGAGGTGAAGCTCACCCATTCCCTGGATGATCGTCTCGTTCGACTCGTCGTCGACGTAGGTGCGGAAGGTCGGGTCCTCCTTTGAGAAGCGGTTGAGTGCCTTCGCCATTCGCTCTTCGGAGTCACGGTCGGTCGGATTCACCGAGAGAGAGATAACCGGCTGAGGCACGTACATGGAGGTCATGGAGTAGTTGCGACCGCTGCCGCAAAAGGTGTCTCCGGATGCGCAGTCAATACCGAAGATCGCGACAATGTCCCCAGCGGGAGCTTCCGATATGTCGTCCATGGTACTGGCGTGCATTCGAATGAGGCGGCCGATCTTGGTCTTCTTCTGAGACCGTGTGTTCATCAGCTCCATGCCCTTCCGAATTGCTCCCTGGTAGACGCGCAAGTAGGTCAGCTGTCCATACGGACTCTCTTCGAGTTTGAACGCCAGAGCCACCGTCGGTTCCTCATTGTCGGTCACGAGATTAACGCGCTCCTCGTTGTTTGAAAGATCGAGTGCGACGTTCTGGATGTCGTATGGAGTCGGCATGTAATCGACAACGGCGTCGAGAAGCGGCTGGACACCCTTGTTCTTATAGGCCGATCCCAGGAACACGGGGAGAATCTCCCGCTTCAGAGTACCTTCCCGCACAGCTTCTCGGACCATCTCCTCGCTCACCTCGCCCTCGAGAAACGCTTCGGCCAACTCGTCGGAAAACATGCTGGCTGCATCTATGAGCTGCTCGTGGCGACGCTCCGCCTCTTCCTGCAAGTCCGCGGGAATCTCGTCTTCGCGAATCTCCTCACCGAAGGTCCCCTCGAAGTAGAGCGCCTTCATCTTCACCAGGTCCACCAGGCCGATATGCTTATCTTCCAGGCCTATGGGCAGTTGCATGAGAACCGCGTTGTGACCCAGCTTTTCCTCGATTTGATCTCGGACACGAATAGGGTTCGCCCCGGTACGATCGCACTTGTTGATGAACGCGAAGAAAGGAACGTCGTAGCGCCGGAGCTGGCGATCGACGGTCAACGTTTGAGACTGCACGCCGCCGACGGAATCGAGCACCAGGATCGCACCGTCGAGGACGCGAAGCGCCCGTTCTACCTCAATGGTAAAATCGACATGGCCCGGTGTATCGATGATGTTGATAGGATATTCACGCCAGCTGACGTTGGTTGCGGCGCTGGCAATGGTGATACCGCGCTCGCGCTCGAGCTCCATGGAGTCCATGGTTGCCCCTACGCCGTCTTTTCCGCGCACCTCGTGGATCGCATGAATCTTCGAACAGTAGAAAAGAATCCGCTCTGTTAGCGTTGTCTTGCCCGAGTCGATGTGCGCACTAATTCCAATGTTGCGCATTTTACGAATCCGGTCTTCCATAAAAACCTCTTCTTGTTTCACACTCCGCAATGAGCACTGTCGGGATCAGAGTGCGGTTAGAATCTACGGGGGATACAGCGCCGTTGGAATAACCGTTGAGACGCACGCTGGGCGGATAATATACGCGCCGACCCATGAAATTTCAAGCAGCTTTCCCGCTGTATGAAGGGACAATGCGGTTTTTTAACACGATTCTTTCATCTAAACCTGCGAAATGAGCGCTAAGGCCCAACACAACGACACGCCGGAAACGGGTTTTCCCGGGAGATCTATATCCACAGGTTCGAACTCCGTCGAGTTGAACTCCGCTGGGCATTTTGATCGGTCGGTGCTGATCGGCACTTCCGGCTTCTCATATGACGACTGGGTGACTCGATTCTATCCGGAAACGCTGGCCAAACGGGATCGGCTGCAGTACTACGCCATGCACTTTTCGTTCACCGAGATCAACTTCACCTACTATCGAATGCCCTCATCCCGACGATTCGCGGAGATGCTGACACGAGTGCCGGAGGGCTTCCTCTTTTCCGTGAAGGCGCACGGCAGTCTGACCCACGAACGGCCCGAGAACTGGCGGCAATACGCAGCTCAGTTCTCGGCAGCTCTCAGGCCACTGGTAGAACGAGGTTCACTCGGCGGGGTGCTGCTGCAGTTCCCGTACAGCTTTCACTATACCCGCGAGAATCGGCGGTACTTAGACCAGCTGTGTCGGGAGCTCGGAGAGCTACCGCGATTTTTAGAGTTCCGCAACCGTGAATGGCAGAGAAACTCGGTACATTCCCACATGCGTCGGCTCGGCGTTGGATACGTGATAACCGATCTTCCGCGGCTCAACGGCCTTCCCGAGAGCACGCTCACTACCACTACGGATGCGGCGTACCTGCGGTTTCACGGGCGTAATAGCGACACGTGGTGGACGGGAGACAACCGAAGCCGCTACGACTATCAGTACTCCACCGAAGAGTTAGGCCCCTGGGCGACGGCAGTTGCCGACTTGATGACCAGCGTTGCTCTAATCATGGTCGCGTTCAATAACCATGCGGATGCTCAAGCGGTCACGAACGCCCGGGACTTCCAACGCCTACTCGGCCTCGAACCGGCAAGCTAAGGGCCGGCCGGGCGCCGTCCGTCGCAAGCCGATTATGCATTTCCAAGCGCAATTCTATGCATATTTGCGCGTTTCTTGACGCTCGCACAAATAATTATTACTACCCTTAGCTTGATACATTCGTACTTCAAGGAGGTTAAGATGAAGAGTATGGAGCGAAGAAATGTTCGCGTGTGCCTGCAAGCTACAGTCGTGGCGATCATTCTTCTCCTGTCGGCGTCTCCGGTATTCGCGGAGGGACAAGCTGAAGGAGCAACGGGCCCGGTAAAGATCGGAGCCCTCATGCCGATGACCGGCGATCTACAAGCCTACGGTGAGGCAGATCTGACCGGTGTGCAACTCGCGGCGCAGCAGATCAACGCGCAAGGCGGCGTGCTCGGAAACGAGCTGGAAATCGTCTTGGGCGACACGCAAACCACCGCACAAGCAGGAATCGAAGCCGCCCAGCGCTTGGTTTCGGTCGAAGGCGTCGCCGGTATCGTGGGCGCGCTATCCAGCGGTGTGACCATACCTGTTGCAGAGAGTGTTACAAGCCAACAACAGGTGGTGCAGATCTCCCCGGCCTCTACGTCGCCGGTCCTTACCGAGTTGGATGACGACGACTTTCTCTTCCGTAGCGTCCCGTCCGACGCACCGCAGGGCGTTGCCCTCTCCGAGCTGGTAAATGAGGCCGGCTACGGTAACTTGGCGATTCTCTACATTAACAACGACTACGGCGAGGGCTTGGCCGACAGCTTCCGGAACGCATTTGAGAGCTCGGGCGGTAGCATCTCGGCTTCAACGGCTTACGAGCCCGGCAACGCCTCTTATAGAGGTGAGCTCCAACAGATCTCCGGCGACGCCGAAGCACTGGTGCACATCGGTTATCCAGAGAACGGCATTACGATCCTTCGACAGGCACTGGAGGAGGGTTTCTTCGATGAGTTCGTATTTACCGACGGCATGAAGACCCCGGACATCATTGATGCCATTGGCGCTGAGAACCTGAACGGGTCGTTTGGCTCGGTCCCGCAGGCTCCGACGGATACGGACGCGTATCAGAACTTCACCGCGGCCTACGAGGACGAGTATGGTCAGCTTCCACCGCTGCCCTACATTGATACCGCGTATGATGCTACCTACGTGCTCGCGCTTGCAATTCAGCACGCCGGAACAACGGACACCGCTTCTATCCAGCAGTCGATCCGCGAGGTTGCGAATGCGCCGGGCACTACCATCTTGCCGGGACAGTGGGAAGAAGCGCTTGCGGCTCTCGAAGCCGGCGAGGCGATCAACTACCAGGGAGCAACCGGATCGGTGGACTTCGACGAAAACGGCGACGTTGCAGGGACCTTCGGGCACTGGGCGATCGAGAACGGCGAAATCGTGACCAAGAAGGTATTCGAGCCGGACATGTAATCGAAACAAATACCGTGAACGGGCCGTGATCGACCGTTTTGTCGATCCGGCAAGAGTAAGCAAGGGGCTGTTGGCCGTATGGTCGGCAGCCCCGTTTTTTTAACTTCATGTTTCCAACTTAATGTTTCCAACTCGCCGTTTTGCGGCGCGCCGACCTATTCGCTTTCCTCGTTAACATTTCGCGGCGGTTTTTCCGGGAGCAAGCCACG
>CAYFQV010000009.1:3678-6174 GCA_964345195.1 uncultured Spirochaetaceae bacterium | reverse complement strand
CCTATTCGCTTTCCTCGTTAACATTTCGCGGCGGTTTTTCCGGGAGCAAGCCACGGGGCCGCCAAATGAGAATTACCTCGAGAATGAGCCCGATCAAAAAGATGCGAATGGCCGCGCCGCGCGTCGCCAAGTCGCCGGGAAGACCGGAGGTGATAAATTCCGTACCCGACCAAACGAGCCAGATCAAAAACGCTCCGACCAGAACCCCGCGGTTGTTACCGCTCCCCCCGGCGATCAACATGACCCAGACCAGGAAGGTTGCAAACATCGGTGTGAAGGCTTCAGGACTAATGAACGTCACGAAGTGTGCGTATAGGGCGCCGGCAATACTCATAATCACCGAGCCGACGACAAAGGCTTGCACTCGAAATCGCAAGACGTCCTTTCCCGCCGCGAAAGCTGCGCGCTCGTTCGCCCGAATACCTCGGAGGACCCGAACCCACGGCGCATGGTACAGCCGTTCGAGCGCAAGATAGACAAGCAGAACGAATACAACTACGAGGAGCAGGAAAAATAGTGCATCCATGCCTGGAATCAGGCCGGACAAGGGTTTCGGAATTGCGGGAATGCCGCGGACCCCGTTGGTCAACCACGCTTCGTTTTTGAAGAACAGACGCACGATCTCTGCAATACCAATGCTCCCAATAGCGAGGTAGTCTCCCCGCAGATTCAGCGTGATCAAGCCCACCAGCAGCGCAATAACACCGGAAACGATCATAGCCACCAGAATGCCGATAATGAACGGCATACCGAAGCCGCCGAGATGATTATCACTCGGACTGCTCGTCATAATGGCCGCGGCGTATGCACCAATCGAAAAGAACGCCGCGACGCCGATGTTTATCTGACCCGTGTAGCCCCACTGCACGTTCAGTCCAAAAGCCAGGATGGCGTAGATGCCGACGGTAGTGAGAAAGAAGATGGCGTAATTCAGTAAGCCCGGAAGTTGCATCAGACTTTGCCTCCCATCAAGCCACGTGGTCGGAATACCAGCATGAGGACCATGATGGCGAAGGCTACGGCCGGCTTATACGCCGCGGCAATCACCACGGTGGATAGCTCCTGGACGATTCCGATCACCATACCCCCGAGAATGGCGCCGTAGATGTTGCCCACGCCGCCCAGAATAGCGGCTGCGAACATGGGCAGGAGCATGTGCCAACCCATCAAGGGGTGAAGCCGCGTATCCAGCCCCAGGAAGATACCGGCAGCCGTCGCAAGGGCGCCGGCAATGAACCACATCCAGAAGATGACGGCTTCCGTGTTGATACCCGTGACGCGAGCAAGGTCCATATTGTCGGACATTGCGCGCATAGCTTTGCCGATCTTGGTGGAATGAAGGAAAAGATGCAGGAGAACAACCAGGACAACGGCCCCGACGATGATCGTAATCTGCTCGGGCTTGATCGTGATCCCCGCACCTTTTACGGCAGCGGTAACCCCCTGCTCATATACCCGATTCTTCGGTCCCCATACCACCTGGATCAAGCTTCGCAGCATGAGGGCCACGCCGACCGAGCTAATGAGCATGATGATCGGGGAGCTTCCGTGCCGTCGCAGCTGTCCGTATGTAAGCCGGTCGATCCCAATCGCGGCCAAACCCCCAAACGCCATCGCGGCCGGCGCCACAACAATAATCGGAAGCTCGAGGCTTGCAACACCGAAGAAGGCGAAGTATGCACCGAGTGACAAGATGTCTCCGTGAGCAAAGTGGGCGAAGCGGAGTATCCCGAACACCAGCGAGACTCCGATCGCGCCGAGGGTAATAATGCTGCCGAGAACGACACCGAAGATAATAAGTTGCAGAATATCCATCATGCCTTAGCCTCCGAGGAACATCTCCGCGACATCGGGATCTTCCAAGAGTTCCTGGGCGTTCCCTTCGTGGCGATTGCGCCCCATCGTCAAGACGTAGCCCCGGTGAGACATGGAAAGGGCACGCTTTGCGTTTTGTTCCACCATAAGGATCGAGACACCGAGCTTATTGATTTCAAGGACGCGCTCGAAGATCTGGTCGACGAACAGGGGGGATAAGCCGGCGGACGGCTCGTCGAGCATGATCATGCTCGGGCTCAACATCAGCGATCGTCCAATGGCCACCATCTGCCGTTGTCCACCGGAGAGCTTCCCGGCGTCCTGCCGCTTCTTTTCAGCGAGCGGTGGAAACAGCTCGTACACCCGTTCGAGTTGCGGACGAATATCATCATTGCGGACGAATGCGCCCATTTCCAGGTTCTCGTGAACACTGAGCGTGGGAAACACGTTCCGCTCCTGCGGGACGTAGCACAAACCCTGGAGAACAATCCGATCCGGACGAAGGCGCGTTATATCGGTATTTCCGAAATGGATGCGGCCCTCTCGAACCTCAATGAGCCCGAAGATCGCTTTCATAAGGGTCGACTTGCCCGCACCGTTCGGGCCGACGATCGAGATGATTTCTCCCGCGGAAACGTGGAGGTTTACGCCGTTGAGAACATCGACCCCACCGCCGTAGCC
>CAYFQV010000009.1:0-3578 GCA_964345195.1 uncultured Spirochaetaceae bacterium | reverse complement strand
CGAAGGAGCGTCCGATTGACCCCGGCTCCCGGCTCATCGAGGAGGACAAAGTTGGTGTCCGCCATCATGGTCTTCCCGAGTTCCAGAAGCTTCTTCTGGCCGCCCGAGAGGTTTCCGGCTAACTCGGTCTTCAAATGCCCCAACTGCAGGAAATCGGTGACGTCCAGGGCTCGCCGGCGAACTTCCTGCTCCTGCGCCTTTACCCGGCGCCATCGGAAGAGTGAATTGAAGACGTTCTCCCCGCGCTGTGCCGCCGGAACTATCATGAGATTTTCGAGCACGGTCATACGGTCGAACTCGTGGGGGACTTGAAACGTGCGCATGAGTCCCTGCTCGAACAGATGATGCGGATCCCAGTTGGTCACGTCCCGCTCATTCAAGTACACGTGACCTGCATCCGCCTTTTCAAAACCCGAAATGATATTGAATAATGTGGACTTCCCGGCGCCGTTCGGACCGATGAGTCCGGTTATCGCACCGTTTTGTATAGTAAGGCTACAGTTGTTGACGGCTGTAAGGCCGCCGAAACTCTTCGTAACGTTTTCGACTTTTATCATGTCCAAACAACCTCATGGAGCAGAGGACTTTTAGAAGTCGCCGCAATCCTTGACCGGTGCCGACGGCGGCCGACGTCAATCGTACACCGGCCGGTATCATGCGTCATCGGCCTCGGAGAGGAGCACCTCGTCGCTTTCGAAGTCTCGACGGCGAATTTCGTGAAACTTCCGCACGAGCTTATCTACTGTCAAGTTGTGTTTTTCTTCACCGGAAACATCTAGAATGATCTCGCCTCCGTCCATCATCAGTAGACGGTTACCGTAGGTGATTGCGTGATGCATGTTGTGCGTAACCATCATTGTGGTCAGCTTGTACTCCTGAATGAACTTCTCGGTTAGGTCCAGCACGATCTGCGCATTCTTTGGATCCAGAGCCGCGGTATGCTCGTCTAGGAGAATCAAGTTGGGTTCCGATAGAACCATCATAAGTAAGGTCAGCGCCTGACGTTGCCCTCCTGAAAGAAGACCTACGTTGTCTTTGAATCGATGCTCGAGCCCCATATCCAGCTCGAGTATCTTGTCAAAGAAGAACGCTCGCGTCCGTTGGTTCAGACTGATACGCAGGCCTTTGAACCCTTTCTTGTACGCAATGATCATGTTGTCTTCCAAGCTCATGTTGGAGGCCGTACCCATGAGGGGATCTTGGAAGATTCGGCCAATGTCGCGTGCCCGACGAAACTCAGGCTGCTTCGTCACATCCCGGTCGTTGATAAAAATATGACCGAAGGTCACCGGGTGCGTGCCGGTAATGACGTTTAACAGGGAGGTCTTGCCGGCGCCGTTCGATCCAATAACAGTGATGAAATCTCCGCTGTTCACGCGCAGATCAACTTCGTTGAGTGCGAGATTCTCGTTCGCCGTACCCGGATTGAATACCTTACTAACCTTCTCCAGACGAATCATTTAGCGCCCCCTCCGGTCACGGGTGCGGCGGCCCGCTCGGGATGTGGCCGCGGCTGCGTTTTGGAGGGCTTACGCTTTCGCAGTTGCGTCACGATGAGCGACAGAATGATGAGGAGCCCGGTGATCAGCTTGAGATCCGTCGGAGTCAAATTGATGTGATAGCCGTAGAACCGCCCCAGGTACATGAGCCCACGATAGAGGATGGAACCGAAAATGACCCGCAAGGTAAGCAGACCGATTCGATTGGAGCGAAGCACGAACTCCCCGATCATTACCGATGCAAGCCCCGCAATGATTATCCCCTGCCCCAGATTCACGTCCGCAAAGCCCTGATACTGCGCGACCAAGGCGCCGGACAACGCTACGAGACCGTTGGACAAGCCCACGCCGATCATCTTCAGCACCTCAGGGTTTACGCCTGTTGATACGACCATTTGCTCGTTATCACCCATGGCCCCGAGGGAAATTCCCAAGTCGGTACGAAAGAAGAGATCCAGCAAGAGTTTAACCACAAGCGTGAACAGCAGGAAGAAGATCAGCATTGCCCACTCTTGGGGAACCACCCCCTCGAGAACGGTAACGGCCTCGGAGACCAAGGTCTCCTCCCGCATGAGGGGTAGGTTGGCCTTATTGCCGAGCACGCGAATGTTAACCGACCAGAGCATGGTCATGGTAAGAATACCGGCGAGCAGATTGGGTACACCGAGCTTGTTGTGAATGACCGCAGTGACCACACCGGCCAGCACACCGCCGAGGAACGCCACGAATATGGCCAGGAAGATGCTGTGGCCGTTCGTTAGCAGTATTGCAACGGTCGCGGCCCCGAGCGGGAAAGAACCGTCGACGGTGAGATCAGGGAAATTGAGTATCCGGAATGTAATGAAAACGCCGAGGACCAAGAGTGCATACGCGAGGCCCTCGACGAAAATTCCTTCGATCATGGCTGTTTCGTTGTAGTGCCGGCGCGTCCATAGCAGACGGCCCCGAACGGGCCGCGGAACGCACCGGGCCGATTGTCAGCGCGTTTCGCCGTCCTCTATAACCGTATTCGCCCGGTCGATAAGCGATTGCGGCAGCTCAATACCCAAAGTCTCAGCAACGTCAAGGTTGATCAGCAGCTCGGTATCCGAAGGCTCGGTCATGAAGATCGTCGGAATCTCCGACGTCGACGTGCCTTCCAGGACATTGATTACTAATTGACCGGTCCGTCGTCCCATTCGGTAGTACTCGAACCCGAGCGCTGCAAGCACGCCGGCTTCACCGGCTGAGCTCGGATCGGCGGTAATCACCGGGACACCGGCGTTCGTCGCAACCTCGACCAGTGACGGCAGGGCCGAGACCACGGTGTTGTCGGTGCTCACGTATATGACGTCGACGCGGTTTACCAAAGACTGTGTCGCCTGGCGAACCTCCGCGGAGTTGGTAACCGTGGAGGTTATGAAGTCGATTCCGCGCTCCTCCGCGGCCGTTTCCGCCATTTCCGCAAGGGTTACCGCATTGGTCTCGCCGCTCGTGTAGACGTGTCCGAGGGTGTCGACGCCGCCGACGGACTCCATCAGATCGAACTGCGCTTCGACCGGCGTCATATCCGACACACCGCTCACGTTGGCGCCCCCTTCCTCGAAGGAATCCACCAGCCCGGCAGCAACCGGATCCGTAACCGCCGAATAGATGACGGGAATCTCGTTCAAGGCGTTCACCAGCGCCTGAGATGTAGGCGTCGCAATGCCGACGGCCAGGCGCACATTGTCATTCTTGAACTTCGTTGCAATTTGGGATGCGGTCGACATGTCACCGTTGGCGTTCTGTAGGTCAAACTCGTACGCGTAGCCCTGCTCGGCGAGCTCATCTATTATCCCCTGCTCGACCCCGTCGAGGGCCGGGTGCGAGACGATCTTTGCAATGCCGATCACGTTGCTTTCCGTGCCTTCTTGTTGTCCCTCAGCCGTTACACCGAACACGGCAACAGAGAAGATGAGAAGAAACATGGTGATCCGTTTCATGGTACCTCCGCGAAGGCGCCCCACGCCGCTGCATTCGCATTCGACGAAAGGTGCTGTTCTGTTGGTTGTTGGAGCTGCATTAAACAGCATAGCCGGAGAAATGTCTATCCTTTAT
>CAYFQV010000008.1:12950-41380 GCA_964345195.1 uncultured Spirochaetaceae bacterium | reverse complement strand
CGCTTCGGACGAGTTCGATGCCGCCACGGCGGAGGAGCTGCTGTTCCGACGAGACGTCACCTGGGGTTTCCAAGAGTATCGAGCCGTTCTTCGCGCGGCCTGGGAGCACAACCGGACTAGGCCGAACGAGCAGCTGCGGATCCGCGGCCTCGCCATTGCCCGCAACCCGGAGAGCACGCCCTCCGAGCACGAGATCGCGCTGGAGCGCCATATGGCACAAGAGCTCGCAAATCTCCTGCGGGAGACTGACGGCCCGGTCCTCGTGTATACCAGCGCCCGTCGAGCAATACCGCGCGTGCCCGACCGCGAGCTCGCCGCCGCTTCCACCGAAGCCGGCTCCGTTCAGCGCTTGGCCGTTTGGGCGGCGGACTCCCTCGACGTGCCGATCCGAAGCGTCCTCCTCCACGCCCCGTGGCCGGAGCAGAATGCCCGCTACGGTCTGAATTACCCCGCCGCCGGCCTCATGGACAGTGCGGTCTTTTCCAACTTCGGCGCAAACCCACCGCTCCCCTGGGGCTTCGACGTGCGGGATACCACGCTCGAGGGAACAACCGTCGACCCCCTGGATCTCCGCCCGGAAACGGAGAGCACAACCCTCGGCGCATTGATGGACGGCTACATCGTCCTTGCTCCCCTCTCCGAGCTCAACGCGGCCACACCGATCCCCAACTTCGTGACCGCCGAGACCGCCGCCGAAGCCGTTTCCCGCTACCCCGGCGACATTCCGGATTCCGCCTCGGCGGAGGACATCAATAGCTATATTGCCCGAACGTCGGAAAACCTCGGCAAGATCCTGGACAGCTTCCGCAATGTGGATTGAGCTCCTGGTCGTCCTTTCGACTCTCTGGCTCTTCGCCTTTCTTTTTCTGGGACGTCTGGAAGAGCTGCCACAGGCCGATGTATACACGGACAATGCGGGCCCGGACGACGAGGCGCACAGCCTGTCGGTGATCATTCCGGCGCGCAACGAATCCGCCAATCTGCCCGGACTTCTGCGCTCTCTCGCCAATCAAACGCTGCCGCCGAAAGAGATCATCGTCGTGGACGACTACTCCGAGGACAACACTGCCGCGATCGCTCACTCCTTCGGGGCACGCGTCGAGCAGCCGGCGGAGGAGGCACGGAACTGGCTGGGTAAGCCCCGGGCGTGTTGGACGGGCGCGCTGGCGGCCACCGGCGAGCTCTTTCTCTTTCTGGATGCGGATACCACACTGGCTCCGGACGGCGTCGCGCGGCTTCTGAGCGCATGGCGTCGCTCGGCGGGGCTGGTGTCGGTACAGCCCTACCACGAGATGCAGCGCGGCTATGAGCGCCTCTCAGCCTTCTTCAACATTGTGCTCATGGGAGCCATTCGCTCCTTCAGCATCCTCGGCGGACGCTTGCCGCCCCACGGCAGCTTCGGCCCATGCATGTTGGTGAGTGCGGCCGACTATCGCCGCAGCGGCGGCCATAGCACGGTACGGCAAGAAGTCCTCGAAGACGTAGCGCTCGCCCGGGTCATGTCGGCACGGGGTATTCCGGTCACCAACTACGTGGGTCGCGGTTCCGTGCACTTTCGCATGTACGGCGGGGGTATCGGCGACGTCGTCACGGGATGGACTAAGAACTTCGCCCGCGGCGCCATGACAACCGGACCCGTTTTGATCCTCATGATCGCCGGCTGGATTACCGGAAGCGGCATAGCCGTTCGCTTTCCGCTGCAGGCGGCCCTTGCCGGGCTGACTCCCGGCGTCATTGTCGGTCTCGGCGCCTACGCGGCGTATGTCCTGCAGATCTGGTGGCTCCTGCGCCGGATCGGCAACTTCGGCTTTCCAACGGCCCTGCTGTACCCCATCCCCTTGCTCTTCTTCGCCGCGGTGTTCCTGCGCTCACTCTACCGAACCCTTATCCGGAAGAGCGTGACCTGGAAAGGCCGGGACATAGCGATTGCGCGGCGGGATTCCCGTACCCGTCACTGAGCGTGACGGCGCAGAAAGCGTCGAAACCGCGCCCGGTTGTAGCGCTGCACGAGAATGAAGGGAAGATTCGTCGCCAACGCATATCCGAGCATGAACAGCCCGACGTACCAGGCGTTCCAGACAAAGAAGTTGAGACCCAGTACCACGGCCAGCCAGTGGGAGGCTTCCGCTCGACAGGTCTCGGCAACAAAACGCGAAATGTAGGAAGGGTCCCGCCGGGCCAGCGTCCGCTTCGAGAATCCCCCGGAAAAGAGGGACCCCGCCTCGGGCAAAGCGTCCTTCCAACGGTGCACCAGCAGCCTTCGGTAGATCCTGCCGTCATGTTCCCATCGCCGCGGTCGGCATAGCGGAGCGGTCCGCGTGAACATGCTCACCGGAAGGAGATGCGCGACGTATCCGGAACCGATATGGATGACGATCCAGATCACGGCGTAGAGCAAAATCAGGAGCGGTATCGGCATAATCGGCATGGGCGCACATCCTTCGTATCGATATACTAAAACATCACTCATGCTCATGTCCTCCGACCGTTTCCGCCGTATTGTTCTCGCCTCGTGGATCGGCATTGTCGCTAACGCCGTCCTCGCCGTGTTGAAGATCGTCGTAGGAGCCGTCTCCGGCAGCTTTGCGGTGATCAGCGACGGCATAGATTCCGGCAACGACATTCTGACCTCGGTGGTAACTCTCTTCACCGCCTACGTAGCTCGCCGGCCGCCGGACAAGCGCTTTCCCTATGGCTATGCCCGTGCGGACACACTGGCAACCAAGCTTCTGTCCTTCGTGATCTTCTTCGCCGGGGCCCAACTCATTATCTCCACCATCCGTCACGCCCTCACGGACACACCACAGCTTCCCACCGGTTCCCTCGTGTTCTACGTCACCGGGGCGTCAATTGTTGTGAAGGTGGCCCTTGCGGCCTACAAGATCCGCGTCGGCCGACGAGTGCACAGCGCCATGCTGGTCGCCGACGGCAAGAACATGCAAAACGATGTCATCATCTCCGTCGCGGTCCTGATCGGCCTCGCCGGGACGCATATCTTCAACATGCCGATCATCGACTCGATCACCGCGATTGTGGTCAGCATCTGGATCATCAAGGTCGCCCTCCAGATCTTCATCCAGTCGAACGTAGAGCTCATGGACGGCATGCAAAACACCGCAGCCTATCAAGCGGTATTCGACGCGGTGGGCTCGGTCCCGGAAGCGCATAACCCCCATCGAACGCGGATCCGTCGCCTGGGCCACATGTACGTCGTGATTCTCGATATTGAGGTGGATGCGGACATGGACGTAGGAAGCGCCCACGCGATTGCGCTGAAGACCGAGCGAGCGATTGCGGAGCAGGTCCCGCGCGTCTACGATGTCGTGGTGCACATTGAGCCGTACGGCAACGTAGAGCAGAACGAGCGCTACGGACTCGCCGACACAAGCCCGCCCGAATCGTCGTCGCGTTGACCCCACGGAATCCCTGAGCTACTTTCTGCTGTCAGAAGGAGTCATCTCATGCCCGAAGCGTACGTACGTTCGGTTGCGGCCCATGTCCCGGAGCGGGTCATGACCAACGATGAGCTCGCCGGCCTCGTAGATACCTCCGATGAGTGGATCTACTCCCACACGGGAATCCGCCGACGCCATATTGCCGCGCCGAACGAAGCCGCATCCGACCTCGGCGCGGCGGCCGCCCGAACCGCTTTGGAGAAAGCCCAGGTCGGCGCCGGCAGCATCGACATGGTTCTTCTGGCTACCTCGACACCGGACTATCCCGGACTTCCAGCCACGGCTTCGATCGTTCAGGAGGCGATCGCCGCGGAGCAGGCCGGTGCCATGGACGTGGTTGCGGCTTGCAGCGGTTTCGTGTATGGACTGGAGACCGCGCGCGCCATGGTTCGGGGCGGGGACATGCAGCATGTTCTAGTCATTGGTGCGGAAGTGTACAGCCGTATTCTCAACTGGCAGGACCGCGGAACCTGCGTTCTCTTCGGCGACGGTGCCGGTGCGGCGGTGGTAAGCGCGACGAAGCAAGAAGCCGGCAATAGCGCAGCCGAGTCTGGGTCACGCATTATCGGAAGCTATCTCCGATCCCGTGGTGCCGGAGCGAATACCCTCCTGCGACCGGCGGGAGGTAGCCGCAGCCCTTACGTCGACGGTGAGACACCCCGAGAGAAGGGCTTACTGCACATGGACGGGCGCCGGGTCTACAACTTCGCGGTTGTCGCCGTAGCTGAGGCTATCCAAGCGCTACTCGACCGCCACGGCCTCAGCTTCGACGAGATAGACCGGGTGGTCCCGCATCAGGCAAACGTGCGCATCTTGCAGGCGGCCGCTAAGCGTGGCGGATTCGACTACGACAAGTTCTACACGAACATTGATCGGTATGCGAACACCTCCGCGGCGTCCATACCCATAGCGCTCAGCAACATGGAGGAAGAGGGTATCCTCGAGCGGGGTCGACGCATCATTACGGTCGGATTCGGCTCCGGACTGGCCTACGGCGCCAATCTGATTGTCTGGTAAACACTCTCATCCCGATACCGTGAAAACAGCCTCGGCCACGGAGGCCGCGAACTCTCGCACAGCCCGACGTGACATCCCGGACGTCGAGATGGTCGCCGATCGGCGCAGACGCTCCTGATCATAAAGTGCGACGATCATGAGACGACCTCCGTCGGAATCGCCGGACTCGGCGCTTATCACCAGCCGAAACGCGGCCCGCTCGCGGCTCACCGGATCGAGACCCACCCGCTCGAGGGATCTCGAAAGCCTACGGTAGCTCGGACCATCGAAGCCCGGCAGTGACAATTCGAGATCCACCGGCATGGAGAGACCGTGCTGCCGCAAGCCGCCGGGGTTGAGCAGATAGAGATCGTGCGCCGCGCCGGCGTACGCAGCCCATTCTCCCCGCTTTCGGTGCAGTTCCGCCTGCTCCCGCGCGGCCTCCGCGCGCTCAATGCGTTCCCACACGGGATCCAGCTCCGACCGTGCCCGCTGAAGCAGCGCCGTATCCGCGGAGAGGACACCCCGCTGCAGCTCGTAGAAGGGGCGGCTTTCGGGAATCATGGCCGTCTCGAGCTCTCGCGCACGCTGCAGATGAGACGCCGCCTTTCCGGGGTAATCTTCGTAGGCCCGATAAAAGGTCCACGCGGCGTTCAGCCTACTTCCTTCCCGGCGGTAGGCTTGCGCCACATCCCGTGCGTAGACGCGCTCGTTGCGCCGGTGAAACCACGCCTTCACGCGGTAGCCGGCGCGGCGCACGAGGCGAGAGAGCCACTCTCGCGGGCCGTCCGCGGCCTCGAAGCCGGCGCGGTGGTAAAGCCCCTCGTAGATGTCCGCGAGCAAACCGTGCAAGTTCATACCATGACGCTCGAGGTCGGTACCGAAGTTGAACATCCAGGCGCTATTCTCACGCCCGTATACATCCTGTGCATACGCGAGGGCTTCATCGAGCTTACCGAAAACCTGATGCACGCTTGCAAGACTCACCTGCGCCAAGGGCGTGTCTTCGTCGAGGGCGAAAGCCGCGTTGTAGTCGGAGAGCGCGTCATCGTAGCGCAGTCGGCGCTCGTGCAGCTCACCCCGCGCCAAGAGGCCCGGCGCCCGACGGGCAAGGCGCAAGGACTCTTCGGTGGAGCTCAAGGCTGCATCGAATTGGTAGAAGGTCTTTTCCAGGAGAGAGAGATTGTAGCGCGCCACCGACGCGAAGTAGCTGCGCCCTTCGTCCACGGCGTCCGAGATGGCGCGCTCATAGTAGCGCTTCGCCCGGTCGTAGTCGTACATATCGGCGTAGATCGTGGCAAGGGTCATGGCGAGACTGCGATTCATACCGAGACGGTCGAGGGCATCCCGCAGCAGTTCTTCCCCCTTTGCAAGCTGATGCGTCTTGAAGTACAACCAGCCGAGATCGCTGAGCACCTCGGTGTTCTCCGGGTAGAGGGAGGAAAGACGCTGGAGCACGCGAATAGCCTCCCGCTCCCGATTGAGGCGCCCGAGAGCGGCCGACTGCCCATAGAGTGCCTGATAAGCGCGGGGCTCGAGCTCAGCGGCCCGCCGATACTCGTGGAGGGCCATCTCGTAGAGCTCTTCATCTCGGTAGAGATCGCCCGCCGCCAGATAAAGGGGAGCGTGCTCCGGAAAGCGCTCCGTGCCCTCCTCAATGAGACTGACGGCGCGGTCGTAGCGTTCACTGCGAATCGCCTCCTCGACCGCGGAAAGGTAGTCGCCGGCGGTCCACACATCCCGGGAGGAGGGCCGTGTTTCCTGTGCAGCGAGCTCCGGCGGTGCAAGGGCCGTCGATCCGAGCGCACACAGCGACAGCATGAGAACCAGCATGAACGTTCCCGTGCGAGAGCGTTTCCGCGATCCACCACGGCGCCTCTTTTCGCCGCCTCTCCGCCCGCTCAGTGTGCCGAAGGGTAAGAAAACAAATCGAAACCGGGCGGCCGGACGGGCGCGCCGCCACAGACCGCGCCGCACGTCGTTCTCACGGGCGGCGAAGCTCCCCGGATCCTCCGGGCGGCCCGGCCGGGCGAAAAGGGCCGCAAGGTAGTATCCGGCGGCCTCGGACATGGGCACCTGAGCTTCGCGTTCAACCCGGAGCGCGTGTTCGAGAACCGACTCCTCGCGGCGTTGCGGCCATCCAAGATAGCCGGCGACGCGCAGAAGCCGCCGGTAGCGCACGGCCACCGCCGAAGCCGATCGCAGCGGCCGATCCATGCCTCGAAGAAACGCGTGACGGGCCCCGATAAGCGCCGCCGCGAACAGAATCGCGAAGGCCCACCACCACCGCCGAGCGAAGCCGCCGATCGCGGACAGCCGCTGTGCTCCCGTTTCCCCGCGATCGCCGGAAGCCTGCTCTGCATCCAGGGGCCTCAGGCGGTCACGGTTTTCGAGGATCTCCTGCAAAAGCGAGGAGATTTCGTCGACCTGTACCTCAGAGCCGAACTCCACGTCCTCACCGGGAGCAAGCCTCTGAGAGGTGGGGTCGAACTCTATCCATCCGTACTCGTTGAAGTATACCTCCACCCAGGCATGCGCCATATCCGCCCGGATAACATTGAAATCCAGAACCTGCAGGCGCGGATCGACGAAGAAGCCGACGGCAACGCGGGCGGGGATATCCAGACTCCGCACCATGAGCGCCATTGAGAAGGCAAAGTAGGAGCAATAACCCTTTTGACTCTCGAAGAGAAAGTGCATGAGCTGGTCGCCGTCGGCGGCGACTCCCGGCGAGAGCGAGTAGTAGTACTCGTCGCGCAGATGCTCTTCAATGGCCGCAACCTTCCGGTAGGGGTTTCGGATGCCCTCGGCGATCTCTCGGGCAAGCGAAGCGATCGCGTCGTCTCCGCCGTAGTCCGTGTAGACCGCCGGCGTGTCCGTGCGTGGCTCGGCCACGGCGGTCAGATCCGACGGCTGCGCGCGGGACACGCGACTCGTCGCGCTGTATACCCTGGCGAATGAGGCGTTCTCCCAACTGCGGTACGGAACCACCTCGACCGGATAGTTCATGGCGACCAGAGAGCTCGGATCGAAGTTGACCAGGTATAGCTCCTGCTCGACACGCTCACGGGCGCTGTAACCGGGATCGGGATAGCGCTGTGCTGCGTTGCCAACCTCCTCCGGCACTTGTTCGTCCTTCGTTTGATGGAAGCCGCGGCGAGGGTCGTAGCCCGACAGTACGTAGCGCCGCAGGTAGCTGCGGGACTGCCGGGGAGGTTTCTTTACGAACAAAACCAAGTCGTCACTGAGGGATATTTCACTCTCCAGACGAAGGTAGTCGGAAAAGTCGAAGCGAAACAGGCTCGGCTCGAGCAAACCACCGCCGCGGGCTGTGGAACCCTCGGCGTAGCGGGAGTAAAGACCGGAAGCGACGAGCAGTACAAACGGCAGAACAATGAAGGCGAACGACGCAAGACCGCGCAGCAGTGAGCGGCGTCCCACCGAAGCGAAACTACTGGTCGCGCGAAACGCAATGATGAGAATCAACAGCTCAAGAAGCAGGAAAAGAGCGACGAGAACCGCGTAGCTGAGCGGATGATCGTAGAGCGTGAGATTGTAGCGGCCCTGCGTCCAGAACAGAACGAGCAGCACCACGGCCATTCCGGCAGGATGACCTCGGTAAGCGACGGGGTAACGCGTGAGGAAAAAGGTGCTGATCCACAGCACGGCTATCACCGGCAGCGAGGCCACCAAGCCGGTGTCCAGGAACAGCGCAAGGGCATCCGCATCCATGGCGGATCCGAGCGTACGCCAGGCCTGCACGAGCAGCTCCGCCGGCCCGCGGAGAGCGGCGACCACGGCAGCGAAGAGCAGCGTGGCGGGAAGGAAGCGAAGTCGCCGTGCCTCCATGCCAAGAGCACAGATCACCGTGACAATCGCGGTCACCACCATGAACCACTGGGCGAGAATCGGTGCCAAGAAACGAGCAAAGTGCAGCGCCGCCAACAGCACTGCAATGGTGTGCACAAGAGCGAGCAATAGACGCCGGCGAGTCGGCACGGCCGTAAGCTCAGATAATCTCGACACGGCGGGCTCCTTGGACATGATGTCGTAGCTCGGCACGGGCGGCTTCCGCATCGAGGGAAATCGGGGGTTTGGAAGGTGTATTGTCCAGAAAGATTAGCCGCTTCAGAATCCCGCGCTGCTGCAGGCCCCGGCCGTCTCGGGCAGATGTCGGCAGCTCGGCCGAGTGCCGGTCCCGCAGGGGCGGATTGTCGACAAGAACAATATCCAAACTGTTCACGTAGCGGTCCAGCTCCGCGAGGTACTCAGTCAGGCCCTGAGCGCCCGGCGCGGCGAACACGCTTATCCCATGAAGCGGGCCCGCGACATCCCCGCGCTCCAGCATGCCGACATCCCGGCTTGCCGTTGCAAGCGCAGCCTCTCCGGAGACCCACCATGCCCCCGCAAGACGCCGCAGCAGAAGCTGCTCCTCCCCGGTACCGACCTGAAGACTGCTCGGCGCGGCGTCTCGGAGCGTTACGATTAGCCCCATACCCTTGCGAGTCACGGCGTGACAATAGCCTGCAAAGAGCGAGACCAAGCGGTCGCATAGGAGCCCCCGCGCCTCGGCCATGCCCGGCTTCTCGCCGTCGAGGCACTCCGGAGCCGCAAGGTACAGAACACAGTAGTGCCGCGCCCGCGGAGGGGGCAGCTCCTCACCGATCCGGACCAACAACTCTCCCCACCGAGCGTAGATATTCCAGTTGATGCGCCGCGTGTCATCTCCCGGTACGTAGCGCCGGGTCTCCAGGAGCTCATCGCTTCGCTGTCGCATGGTACTGCGCGCTCGTTCGCCACCCATGCTGCGCCCGTGACGCGGGATCACATCCGGCTCTTCCACCGTGGGCAGGACCCGAACCTGCAGATCCAGCGCCAGCGTCACCTGGCCTGTTGAGAATCCGAGGAGATCCCGCAGCCGAAAGTCGACGCCCGCGCTACGATAGAGCCCCCTCAGCTGGCTCGATACTCGCCGATCGACGGCGTTGTCGCGCCGACCCCGCAAGGGGACCTCGACCTCCATGCTGCGACTTCCCGGCCCGCGGAGCTGCGTCCTCACCGAGCGCACGAAACCCGGAAGACGCGGAACCCGAAGCGCAATATTTCCGCGCAGGTAAAACTCGCCGGCCGCGGACGCCTCACTCCCCGACGCCTCGCTCCCCGCCGATACCTCGCTCGGCTCGGTTGTCAGTTGGACAGACCCGTGCGAACGGCGCAGGCGCCCGCGCAACACTGCGACCCCGACAAGAGCCGCAACGGCAACATAGACGCCCAGAGCAAGAAGCGCACCGCCGAAGAGCAGCGTTACCGGCTCACTGCGCAGCAGCCCGATTCCAAGCACCGCAGCCCCCGCCGTCACGACCAAGACCCCTGAGGGATGCCAGTGCAGGCGGCCGGAAACCGCCGCTGTCTCGGGGACGGAGGCGGAATCTGATGCAGCGTTCACGTTTGTCGGATTATTCGTGGATGCGTTGGACATGGGATAAGGTCACCTCGCGAATGAGTGCCCGCGCTTCCGTTCGCGCATCGTGCACCCGAATTCGATGACCCAGCACCGCCGGAGCGAGATCTATGATGTCCTGATCAACGACGTAGTCACGATCGTTAACCAGGGCATGGGCGCGGGCGGCATGAACAAGCATGAGCGACCCGCGGGGTGAAACCCCGTATTCAACTGCTCGATGCTCGCGCGTTTCTCGGGCAATGCCCACAACCGCGCGATAGAGGGCTTCGTCCACGTGCACCTGCCGAGCAGCCGCTCGCGCATTCAAGATATCCCGACGTGTGCACACCGGCTCGACCGCGGGCATGACCGTCACGGACGGGTCGTCCTTGACGATCGCCATCTCGACCTCCGCGCCGGGATACCCAATTTCTAGGCGCATGAGAAAGCGGTCGAGTTGCGCCAAGGGCAAGGGGTACGTACCCTCGACTTCTACCGGGTTCTGCGTGCCCATGACGAAGAAGAGCTCGTCCATGTGGTAGGTGTGGCCACCGACGGTGACCTGGTTCTCCGCCATCACCTCGAGAAGCGCGGACTGCACCTTTGGGGTCGAACGGTTGATCTCGTCGGCAAGCACAATGTTGGCGAACACCGGTCCCGGCGAAAAAACGAAGGCTCGCTTATCCGGATCGAAAATATCGACCCCGGTTATGTCGTATGGAAGAAGATCAGGCGTGAATTGAATCCGCCGAAACGTCACGTGAGCATCACCGTCACGCTCGTCGTCTTCGGTGGAGATGAGAGCAGCGAGCGTCTTTGCAACCGTCGTCTTCCCGAGCCCCGGCACATCCTCAATCAGCACATGGCCACCGGTAATCAAAGCGCTCACGATCATGCGGAGGAACTCGGTCTTACCGCGAATAACCGTTGCGAGGGAATCAACAAGGTCGGACGCCAGAGCGAAGCTTGCGCGGGCAAGCTGCGGGTTGTCCATGCTGCGAACGGTAGCATGCATCATGGCCGCGCTTCAACGAACTATGAGCTATCCATAAGCTTGTTGATCCGAGCTCGCCGAGGTCTGGAATCCTGCGTGTAAGCGAGCGGGGAGCCGGGATTCGGCTCAGACAAAGCCACAAGCTGCGTGATACAAAAGTAGGATGTGGATACCCAAGTGGTTTGACCAGGTTCGCGGAGTGTCGTAGCTTCTAAAGAGACATGTCAACGGCACCGCAGAAGCTTCGAAAGAGCAAACAACGCAATCGCATTCTCGAGATACTGCGAAACAGTGATGAGCACCCGACCGCCGGGGATGTATACGATCGCATTAAACACGAGTTCCCCTCGGCGAGTCTGGGTAATGTATATCGCAACCTCAACATCTTGGTTGATCAAGGACTCATTCGCCGCTTCGCGTCGGGAAGTACCTTCGACCGCTTCGAGGCCGATTCTCAAGAGCACAGCCACTTCGTGTGCCGGCGCTGCGGCACGATCTACGATATTCCGGCCCCCGAGCTGCAGGCCTACATGTCCGGCATCCGGACAGAGCACGGACATGTCGTTGAGCATATGCAGCTCGACATTGAAGGAGTTTGCCGCGCCTGTAGAGCGCGGGATGCCGGGACATCTTAGCCGAGGCATTTGAGTTTTGAGACGGCCGTACTTGACGATCGCGCCGTTAGCAATTAGTTTCTTAGTAATCGTTCCGAACAAGAGGAGAGGAAAATGAATCAAGCAACGACGGAAAGAACAAAAGTGGATGCAGGCTTGAGTGCGGAGGGTGTGGATGCGATTAGCGCTCAGTTGAATCAGTACCTGTCGGACCTCCACGTTCTCTATGCAAAACTGCACAACTTCCATTGGAATGTGGAAGGACCGAGCTTCTACACGCTGCACGAGCAGATCGAAGAGCTCTACAACGCAACCGCCGAAGAGGTGGATGATGTCGCAGAGCGGGTTCTCAAGGTCGGAAGGCGGCCGTTGGCGCGACTCGCGGATTACGTGAAAACCGCCAATCTGCAAGAGACGGAGAGTCGAAAGTACACGGGGACGGAGATCGCGGATGCCTTGATAGCGGATTACAAAACACTCATCGGTGAGCTTCGCGAGACGATTTCGGTGGCACAAGAACATGGAGATGAAGGCACTGCCGATGAAGCCGTCGGAATGCTCAAAGACAAGGAAAAGCAGCTCTGGATGCTGACCGCGTATCGCGGCTAATACGCTTTCGTCTAACTCGCGTTCGCTTTTTCTCGAAAACGCCCGGCGGTGCCCCTGCGCACCGACCGGGCTTTCTTTATCCGGCCATAGCCGAAGGGCCGGTTCCCTACCACCCCAACCGATAGGGGGTTTATAATCACACTCTGTGGACTATCGGGAACACTTGCTCTACCAGCTGATCTTTCGCGAAGGCGTGCGCCTTACGGATGTGATTACAACGTTCGAGAAGGTTGTAGAAGAGGAAGGAATCGCCACGGTCGAAGAGATTCGGGAACGCGCTCGACGGGATCCACCGGAACGCTACTTTCGGGATCCTTGGAACGCCGTGGTCCAACCGGAACACGTATACGCGGCCCATCTCATGAGCACCGCCTTCGAAACCTTTGAGGACGATCAGATCCTCGACTACATCAATCTTGCCCATAAAGAAGAGATGGCTCGCCGGATGTGGGCCGAGATCCACGCGGACGATTTCGATTTTCGCCGAGTGGAGCATCTCCTTTCAGACTTCTATCAGCTTCCCGTCGGCAGAAGTCAAATCTCGCCGAACATTGCCGTCGGAATCCGGGTCTACCTGATCAACGCGCTCATCAGCGACAACCTCTTCTTCATCGGCGTAGCCAAGCACTACATCAACATGCGGGATACGCACCGTCTCCTGCAGCGCTTTCTCGGACGCCACGGCAATAACCACCGAGTCGGCGGCAAAGCGGCGGGCGTCATCCTCGCAAACCGCATTCTCAAACCGACCATCGGACAGTCCCGCGGCTTCGGTGACGAGATCGGAGAGATCGAATCATTCTTCCTCACGTCCCAGGTATTCAACAGCTTCATTGAGCATAACCGGCTCGAGGAGGTTCACGGGGTCAAGTACCTGGATGCGGACGAGATCGATCGACGGCAGCCCAATCTGCACGATCAGGTCATGGCGGCTCGCTTTCCCCCGGACGTTGGGGGACAACTGAACGACATGCTTGCGCAGCTCTCCGAAGGTCCGATCATTGTGCGCTCGTCGAGTCTTCTCGAGGACTCCATGGGCTTCCCCTTCTACGGTAAGTACGAGTCCGTGTTCGTCTCGAACCAGGGCAGCTTCGAAGATCGCCTGGAAGAACTGATCCGCGCCATTAAGACTGTCTTCCTGAGCATCTGGAGCGGTAACGTCATTCAGTATCGAAAAGACAAGAACCTTCTCGACTACCAAGACATGATGAGCGTTCTCGTCCAGCGTGTGGTGGGGGAGCAGCACGGGAAGTACTTCTTTCCGGCGGCAGCGGGAGTAGCGGTTTCCCAGAACATGTATCGCTGGAACAAGCGGATCCGCCGCGAGGACGGCTTCATGCGCCTGGTCATGGGCCTCGGTACACGGGCGGTCGAACGCTCCGGGAATGACTACACTCGCATCGTCGCACTCTCTCACCCGACCCTCCGTCCGGAAGCGTCCCTGAGCGACCAGATTCGCTACTCCCAACGCTACGTGGATGTGTTGAACCTCGAAACCCGCGACGTAGAGGAAGTCCACTTCATTGATCTGATCAACGAGGTCCGCCTAAACCGGCACGAGGGGTTGGACCCGGCTTCGGTCGTCTCCGTGATGGAGGATGATCGCCTGAGCACCCCGAGGATGTTTCCTCGTGAATTGGCGTACGGACAGGCCGCCATCACCTTCGACGGGGAGATCAACGACGGTCATCTTCCCTCGCTGATGCATCGGGTGCTGAAGACCCTCGAAGAGGCGTACAATACCGCCGTTGAGGTCGAGTTTGCCTACCAGGGAGATAGGCTCTATATCCTGCAATGCCGCCCTCTCAACGAGTCCAGCTACTCCATGCAGAAAGTTGTCATTCCGGAGTACCGGGCCGAAGAGATGCTGTTCGAGACCCACCGAGACGTGGTACGCAGCGCCGTGCTCGAAGACATACGCTACATTGTCTACGTAGATGCCGCCGCTTACGACGCCCTGGGGTCAAGCTCGGACAAGGTCCACGTTGCGCGGATCATCGGCCGGATTAACCGAGCTCTGGTGGGACAACGCTTCATCCTCATAGGACCGGGACGATGGGGGAGCAACAACATTGACCTGGGAGTAAAAGTAGCGTACGGCGATATCAACAACGCGTCCATGCTGATCGAGCTCGCGGTGGAACGGGGCGGTTACACCCCGGAGGTTAGCTTCGGCACCCACTTCTTCCAGGACCTCATTGAAGCGGATATCATTCCCCTGCCGCTCTACCCGGACGACGAGTGGTCTCAGTTCAACCAGGACCTCATCCTTCGAGGATCGAACGCTTTGCGGAGAATCGTCCCGGAGCAGGCCCTCGCCGAACTGCGGTCGGCGGAAGAGCTTGTTCGAGTTGTGGATATTCACGAGGGCCGGCGACGGAAGAGCTTAAACGTCTTCCTGGATGCTCCGAGCAATCGGGCTGCGGCGATTCTGCAGCTCCGAAACTGACGCGGCGCCGTAAGAGCTATACCCAGCCGCGCAGCCTGCAGGCCGTTGCCACCCGGTCGACCGCGATGGCGTAGGCGGCGGTGCGCATGTCCAACGAGCGTTCTTTCGACATGGATTGGACCTGCGAGAAGGCTCTGGTCATGCGCTCGTCCAGCGCACGATGAACGTCCTCTACGCGCCAGTAGTAGTTGTAGCTGTTCTGTACCTGCTCGAAGTATGAAACCGTCACGCCGCCGGCGTTCGCCAGGAAATCCGGGATGACGAACACACCGCTTCTTTCTAAGATCGCATCCGCCTCCGGCGTCGTCGGTCCGTTTGCCAACTCACAGACAATGCTCGCCTTCACTTCCCCGGCGTTCTCCTTGGTGATGGCGTTCTCCAGAGCGGCCGGTATGAGAATATCGACGTCCGCGGTAAGAATATCGTCGGGTTCAACAACGTCGCCTCCCCCGAAGCCTTTGATCGTCGTCTCCTTCAAGGTGTGCACGATCGCCGCATCCACATCGATACCCTCGGAATTTGCAACGCCGCCCCAGTAGTCACATATTGCGACGATCTTGCACCCGAGGATCTCGTCGGCGAGGCGGGCGACAGCCTGTCCGACATTCCCGAAGCCCTGAATGGCTAGCCGGGCGCCTCTCGGATCCCAGCCGAGGAAGTTACACGCCTCTCGGATCATGTAGATCCCGCCTCGGCCCGTGGCATCGCTACGGCCCGCGGAGCCGCCGAGAAGCAGGGGTTTGCCGGTAATGACCTCCGGATGATTCTCCCCGCTCATCACTTCGAACTCATCCATCATCCAGGCCATCACCTGCGGATTCGTATAGACGTCCGGAGCCGGGATATCCTTGTGGATACCAAAGATCGACCCCGCCGCGCGCATGTAGCCCCTGGCAAGACGTTCCTGCTCGGCTCGCGAGAGCTCTTTGGGATTGCAGGTAATGCCGCCCTTACCACCCCCGAGCGGTAGATCGACGACGGCGGTCTTCCAGGTCATCCAGGCGGAGAGGGCCCGCACGGTATCAATTGTCTCGTTCGGATGCCACCGAAGGCCGCCCTTGGTCGGGCCAAGGGCGTTGTTGTACTGCACTCGATAGCCCTTGAAGATACGAACCTCACCACTGTCCATTTTCAGGGGAATGCTGAACACATGCTCCCGCATTGGTTCCCGGAGGAGTGCCCGGAGCGAGGGCTCGAGATTGAGAATCTCCGCCGCCTTGTCGAACTGCGATTGCGCCATGGTGAATGGGTTTAGCGCCTCGTGTACCATCGATACGCTCCTGTGTTGTGAAGTTCAATATATTGTACCACGGCACCGCCGATCCGCCGACCGTCCCTTCCCCTGCGGTGGATCCACGACGGGGAAAGGGGCGGCTCAGCGAAGCTGCGCAACGATTGCTTCGACGTCCTGCGGCGTAAACTCTTGAGATACCGCCACGCTGCGTCTGTAGCGCAAGTAATGGAGTACGGACAGCGCGGAGCGTCCGAAGAGCTTTTCAGCGGCGCGGCGGTACAGGAACATCTGCAGGGCGTGGCGATGCGGCGCAAACTCTCGATCGGTCTTGAGATCGACGATGAGCAGGGGCTCCTCCGCTCCCTGGTCCAGGAGGAAGTCGAACTGCCCACTGATCCACAGCTCGTCGTTGTCCAATGGATAATGCAGCAGAAAGGGCTCCTCAACGCGAACGCGGTCACTGGAGGCTTTTAAGCGGCTACCGTATTCCGACGCCAAAAAGGCTCGCGCCATATCCTCCGCCCGCCGCAGGAGCGCTAGCAGATTCTCATCGTCAACGTCACGACGTACGGCCGGCGGAAGATCATCCGGCGAGACGACGGCACGCTCGAGATCCGCGGCGGCAAGCATGACATCCACCGCCCTATGCGCAATGGTTCCGAAGGTCGCTTCAGGGTTCTTGGGCAGAGCCGAGAGATCGATGTCTACGAACTCTCCATGAGCGTCGGCGTCCGACACCGTGTGAAGGTCCGCCGCTTGCACGAGCTCGGTAACGCTGAAGTCCCGACGCGGCACGGACAGCTCCACAGTGGGCACCGACTCCAAGCGCCCTCGATAGCCCTTGAGGTCCTGTCGCCGCCGGCGACCACCCTGTTTGTACAAAGCCTTCCGCAACAGGTCCGGAATCGTAGCGAGTGAGACGGCGACACCCGGGAGATCCGTAAACTGGGGCATGCGTCCGGAATCCAGCGACGGAGAGCTGTCCCCCGAGCTCTCCGCAAGCGTCGCGGGCTCCACGCCGAGCCCATGCAGCACCATGTTGAGAAGGTGGTCTTCTCGCTTGATGTTCTTGCTGTGGTATGTCCCCGACACAATGATGTGGTGTTGCGCCCGGGTCAGCGCGACGTAGAGGAGCCGCTTCAGCTCGGCTCTATCCTGCGCTTTCTCCTCTTCCTTGCCGATCTCGAAGAAGTAGTTGCTCTTGCTCCGGTTATCGATTCGCCAGCTCCGGGAGGGCAGATTAAAGGTAAGGCCATAGGTATCGGATATGTAGAAGGGACTCGTGCCCATGCCCTCTTCACGGCCGGTATTCGCGGCGTTCGCAAGGACTACGACGGGAAACTCGAGCCCCTTAGACTTGTGAATCGTCATAATCTGGACGCCGGCATCTTCCGGGGCGTCCACGTCGACATCATCAAGACGCTCGAAGGTACCGAGGCGAGAGCGCAGCACCTCGCTAAATGCCGCAAGCGATTCGTCTTCGTGTAAGCGTGCAAGCTCCAGCAGATACTCGTAATGCTCCAGATAGCTGTGGTAGCTCGGCTCCCGCAGTAACAGGTATCGGTAGCCGTATTGGTACCAGATTTCGCTGATCAGCGCGCTGTGCGCTTCGACATCCGCGAGCTCGGCCAGCCGAGCATACAGCTCCGCGGCGATCGCAATTCGCTGCAGGTCCTGCTCCGGGAGCAGGGCGGACAGTTCCGGACCCGGCGCGAAGGGCTGGGCAAAATCGCTCAGAAGCTCGCCGATCGCATCGTCGGAGACGCCGGCGAGGGGAGATCGAAGCGCCGCGGCGTAGGCGTGGGCGTCGTCGGGAAGCGCCACAAGCCGCAGCCAGGCGTAAACATCGTAGGCGGGCGCCTCGAGAAAGAGGCTTCGCACGCCTTGTGTACGATAGGGAATGCCGAAGGCGCGAAAGACTCGCTCGAAGATGACCTGATTGCCGGACGAGCGCATGAGAACCGCGATCTCGTGATACTTAGGCGGCCTCAGCTTGCCGGTTTCGTCCGGGATCATCCACGGGCCCGTCCGCCCGGCCGGGGAGGCAGCGGCACCGTTTACGGCCGCGCGTATGCGCTCCGCAATGGTGTAAGCCTCGGCCTCACCGGCGCTGAGAAGCTCCTCGCCGACATCGCTCTCCCCGGAGCTTCCGTAGTCCTTCGGTGCTGCGAGAATCTCGAAGCTCGCGGGTGCCGCTTCGCCCCCCTCGGTGGACGAGGAGAAAGAGGATGACGCGCTCAGTTCTTCGAAGCGCGCCTCGTAGTCGGCGTGGGCATCGTCCATGACCCGAGAGAATACCCGGTTGAAAACACTAATCAGCCCGGGCGCACTGCGGTAGTTGGTATGAAGAACGATAGGCTCCCGTCCGGCATCGGAAAGCTCATGGGCAAGCCCTTTAAAGGCCCGCACGTCGGCGCCCCGAAACCGATAGATGGACTGCTTCTCGTCCCCAACGAAGAAGAGCTTGCCCGGAGATAGGCGATCCGCATCCGGCTCCTCAATGATCCCTTTCCCCTGCCCGTCGGCTTGGGATAGGAGATAGAGAAGCTGCTTCTGTTTGTCGTTGTTGTCTTGAAACTCATCTATCATGATGCGGTCGAAACGAGCACCAAAGAAAGCACGCAGGCTCGGGAGCTGCGCGAGGGCGTGAACCGCGGTGGACAGCACATCGTTGTAGGAGAGCAGGCCGCGCCGCCGCTTCTCGTCCGAGATAAGGTCACGATACCGGCCTACGAGGTCGAAAAGCTCCTCGAGCTCACCCCGTAAACGCAGAGTCTCGAGTAGCTCGACGACGGTGCCCGTCCGATTGCGCAGTGCATCAATGTGGTCTTTGAATAGCTGCGTTCCCGGATCATCGGAGTTCCCGCCGCGCTTGCTGAGGGACTGAAGCGGCTCGAGGCGTCGCGCGACAGAATCCAGATACGCATCATCTATTGAATGCGTCCTCGTAAGCAGCGTCTCCCACTCCACGGCGCGGACGGTGTCTCGGATGCGATCGAACGCCTTCGAGCTCGCGGTCTCCACGGAAAGCAAGGCCTCGGCATCTTCCCGAAGCGACTCGATCTTGGAGTGCAACGATCCCTCGAGCTCGCGCAGCTGCTCAGCATGGAGCTTTTCGAGGTCCTGCACGGGAACCAAGGTGAGGTGCTTGCTTCCCAGCGGCACGAGTCCGTCCTCGAGAACACGGGTGAATCCGTTCGCCGCAACCAGACGCGCAAGGGTCGGATGATCCCGGTGGCGAACCAGCAGATCCACTCCGCGTGCTCGGGCGAGCTCGGTCAGCTCGGCCTCGTCGGTTCGGTAATCCGGTGAGATTCCGTAGCTGCCGGCCGCAGCCCGGACAATACGCCCGCAGAAGCTGTCCAAGGTCGATATTTGGGCCTCGTCGAATCGCCCGATCTGTGCCGCAACGAAGGGGTCATCCGCGTGGGCCCGCAGGAGTGCGTAGATGCGCTCGTGCATCTCCGCCGCGGCTTTCCGCGTGAATGTGAGCGTGAGGATACGATCCAAGGGGATGTGCTCATCCGCCACCAAGTGCACGAAGCGCCGCGCGAGGACCGTCGTCTTCCCGGATCCGGCGCCCGCAACAACGACGGTGTTGGCGTCGGCCAGAACGGCGTTTTGCTGCTCGGCGTCCAGCCGCTTTTCAGCCATACAACCCTCGCCTCATACGGTAAAACGGAGTCGGCAGACACCCCGAAGCCGGCATGATGCGCATCCCCACTCCTCGTTGGGAACACGAAAGTCTCCCTCGGCAAATCGTTGCGGCATGGCTCGCAGGCGCGTATCAATGCGATCCAGCAGCACATCCAACTCCTCTCGGTTGATATAGCTTTTCTTGCTTGTCGGATGATAGACGTAGCCCACCTCGGCGGTTTCGAGGCCGTAGTACAGAGCAGCTTCCACGGAGAGACCGTTTCGTTCCAAAAGGTAGACATAGGCGGGCATCTGCAAGCTCAAATCTCGGTCCGGGTCGATGCTGCCGGGACGGTCCGCGGGGTAATCCGCAAGGTCGAGACGGATCTGGGCCTTCCCGGGAAAACTCCGGCGCTTGTAGTCGGCCAACACGACCGCCCCACTCTCGGGGGAGCGCAGCACTCGGTCAATGCGTCCGGTCAGGCGCAATAGCCCTTCCTGAACGACCGGAGTGCTCTCCGTGCCGGGATACGCGTAGTCCGCCTCCAGGCCGTAGACCTCGTAGCCGGGGAAGGCTTCCACATCGTGCGCGACCACGGTGCCGGCGATCTCTTCGAGAAGGATGAGGTAAGCACGCCGGGCAACATCTCGCAGAGCCTGAGCCTTGGAATCGAGAACGGCCTCGGCAATTTCCCGGCCCCGCTCTCGGTACCGGGCGAAGTGCGACGGCTCAATGATCCCGTCGCTATCCCGAATATCCGCGTAGAGTTGCTGCAACACCCGGTGGTATAGATTGCCGATACCCCGGGGGTCGGCGGGGTCCGGCACGATCTCCTGGTCTTCGACGCCGCATACGCTTTCGAGAAAGTAGCCGAATGGACAGTTCCAGTAGCGGCCGAGGGCCGTGGCGCTGATCTCTCGGGGAGGAAGCGCCTCTCCGGCTCGGCGAGAACGGTCCATCCAGGGAGGACGGTCGAGGGTGACGGTGGCATGCGCGGTGCCGGAGCGGTGGACCGGATAGACTCTACCGGGGAACGCGTCGCGCTCACCGGATAGGTAGCGTTGCTCGCGCAGGAAGGGGTCGTCCGCCGGCGCTCCGTCGAGGTACTCCGCCGTGTCGATAAGACCCGCGGCGGCCAAGGGACCCGCCGGCAGCTGAGAACCGGAAGGTCCACGGTCGGCCACGGATATCCGGACATGCTCGCCGGAATGGGCGTAGGCGCGGAGCATGGCATCGCTCACATCGTAGGGAGTGATCCCCAAGGCTTCGTGGCGCGACTCGGGGATGAGCTGAACCGCGGCCGAACTGCTTACCTTCGTAGCATCCTGCGAACAGTTGACCAAGAAGTGATACCGCGGCTGAATGCCCGCCGAAACCCGATAGGAGTACACCGATACCCCGCCGCTGCGACGGCGCGGCACGTACTGCTGATCGCTCATAAGGGAGACGAAAAAACCGAAGGGATCGGAAACCGGGGGCAAGCCGCGATCCTCCTCGTTCACGAGATCGGACAGCAAGTCGAGGGCGGACTGGAAGGCGCGCTCTTCGTCCCCGGGAAACGTGTCGGTATCAAGATACTTCCGGAAGAAAGCTCGCAGACGCCTCTGTATCTCCCGGAAATGGGGAGCACGGACAACGCCGTGAATGTCTCTCGTTAGCTCCAACAAGGGGCCACTCCCCGTATCGAGACGCAGCCTCCCCTGGACTGCGCCTTTGACCAGCTCTCGGCGCAGCGCTGCACGGTCCCGCCAGGGCACCGCCCGGTGCAGCACGAGCTCCCGAACGCCCTCATGCGTAAACGATGAGGATGCCGCGTCATGCATGAGCCGAAACAGTGCGGTGCCCGGATACTCCGACAGCGGGCGCCCTTGTCGTACGATCACGGGAACGCCCCGGCGCGCAGCTTCGAGGCTGATACGATCGCGCAGGGCGGGGAGGTTCCCGACGGTGACCGCGATCTCATCTCCGGACACTCCCTCCGCGAGCAGGCGCTCCACCTCCAAGAGGACATGGCTCAATTCCGTTCCGACTCCGGGATACCGGTGCAGCGAAACCCGGGACGGAAAGTGCGACGGCGCCGGCAACACGTGGATGGTCGACTGGTTCTCAAGATAGGGGGCAAACTCGGCATAGTCGGTTGCCAGGTCGCAGGCGATCAGCGCGGTCCGTAGCGTCGGCTGAGTGAAGGAGGTCCGTCGCCATTGCGGCTCAAAGAGGCTGTGCTCCTCCAGGAAGGCACGGTAGGCCTCGTAGATACGGCGAAGGTCCCGACGCAGCGCATCTCCATCCGGTGAACCGGTCGCGGCTTCGCTACGCCGTAGAAGATCTACGAGCGCCGGCAGCATGGATGCGACCGCACCGGCGTAGCGACCGGAATAGGCTGCATACTCCGGCGAAATGAGATTCTCAATGTGCGGGGCCGACGCGTTATCGCCCAGGATCAGCTCGGCGAAGATCCGCCGCATGAGACGGTTCGCCGGACGAAGAGTTTCGGACGCGCCGAAGTGGCTCTCCTTGAAAGAGTCCCACGATACGACACTACGAGACCAGACCGCGCCACGCTCGCGAGCGAGACGCCGCCGCCAGTATCCCGCCGAGACCTCCGCAGGAAACACAAGCTGTACCGCGCCCGCCCTACGTGCATTGTGCACCGCAGCGGCGAACGGATTGGTGCTGGATGAGGTGCCGCTTGCTTGTTCGGAATCCGCCGAGTGTGTGCTCGCCATGCCTTTGCCTAAACGAGGATATATGGTGTGCCGATCATTAAACAATAAGAGGTGGAGCTATGAAGCGATATCCGGCCGTACATGAAACCTTCCGGGTCATCGGCAAGACCCACATTAAGACCTACATGGAACTTCTCGAAGAGGACGCCAACGGTTTCCGTGTACGAATAACAAGCGTCGGCCAGTACTCCGCAAAGGAATCGGTCGAGTACATTACGAAGGCGCTCCTCGAAACCTGTTTGCGCACCGGCTACTTAGAAAGCTGCAGCGACCCAATTCCGGTCCCTGCGGACGCGCACGCGGTCGCGGTGTAGAACACGCGTCGGCGGCATAGAACACGCGGGCGCCGGCCGGCCGTCGCCGCGCTCATGCTTCGGCGCGGATTGCGTAGCTTGACAGCGTTCCCCAGCCTTCGTATCATGCAATCGTTCGCCTGGGGGTGTAGCTCAGTTGGCTAGAGTACTTGAATGGCATTCAAGGGGTCACGGGTTCGAATCCCGTCACCTCCATCCGTGGCAGGGCTGATACCTCACGTATCAGCCTTTTTGTATGTGGGCACCCGTGCCGCGCAAAACCCGACACAGCACGAGCTGACCCGAACAGGTTCCAGAACGCTGATGAGCAATCAAGACGAGAACACGGAGAACTTCTTCACGAACGATCAGGACCCCGCGGAAGCGTTATTGCAAGGTGCCGGGAAAGGCAGCGACGTGCCGGACTTCGAAGATCTATTCGATGAACCCGGTTTCGACTCCGACGCTGCCGAAGAGACCGCGAATGATTCGGATTCGGGCTCTTCACCGGAAGGTTTTCGCGTCCCCGAGAAGTTCGAAGAAGCAGCCAAACCCTACTTCGCCGACAAAAAGTACTACAAGACGGTGCTTACCGGTGAAGGTGAAGTCGCGAAACGGGTACATTCGCTGCTCAACTCCTTTTTAAACGCCCAAGACTCCCAAGATCGCGGCATGTATCGCAACAAACTGGTACCCGCAGTGTGGGAGCTCGCGGCGTCAATTGCAGGCAAGATCCATCAGAATCCCCCGCAGCCGAAAGTTCTTTTCCTTCGATTCGCCGTACTCCTACCGACGCTAATCTCCAAGGACGCACGAGAAACCATTTCCCGCGTTATCCACGAGAACAAGACCGGTGAGCCCATACACTATGTTGATGAATGGCTGGATCTGGTGGGCAAGGGCCGGATCAACGCCTCCGCCGTTGATGAGACCAAGGCATCGCAAAAGAGCTCTCCCGACAAGACCTTCGCACTCGTCGAGAAGGCTCGCGGGAAGTACGAAGCACAGCTCAACGTGGTGAAGAACAGGGCCCAGGAGATCGAGGCCGAAGAAGAGCAACTGCGTCAGGGTGTAATCAATCTCGTCAACCACGAGCGGATGCAAGATTACGACAACGTCATTGCGCCGTTCTCAGACGCGCAGCGTTCGGCCATGACGGATATCAACAACAGCATGCGCCGCCTCTCGTCACTTAACAAGGACTACGGACGCCAGGTTTCGGAGCTCGAGACGGCAAAGGAAAATTTCGATCAGCTCCAAGAGAAACAAGCCGAGTCCGGCGAAGAGTCCTCCGTTGATACGAAAACGGTCGTGAACGAGATCAATAACATTCGACAAATGGCGAAGCTCTGCGTAGGACGACAGGGCAACCATTTCCCGATTCTCATGAAGCAATACCTACGCGGCGGTCTACAAGAGTTCGGAACGCGTGAGCACGTGCTCAAAATGCTTGCCGACGCCGAGTATCTCGATCCGAGCGTGTTCCTCCGGACCTACAAGGGACAAGCAAACCGTATTGTCCCATACGTGATCCTGATACCCTCTTACGGTGACAGTGGAATCTGCTGGGAGCCCTTCGAGCGCTACAACCGCTCGACAAGTCGTGGCAGGCTGGCGATCCCTATGTTTGCCAAGGACCTGCGTACCGCGGTCATGGCGGCGCTCGGCGACCTACGCTGGCAGGTTGCGAAAGAAAAGGCGCAGCACTATTGGATGGAAGAGGGGCTAACCGGCTGGTACTATCAATGGTTCAACGACCGGAAAATGAAGGGTGACGTGAAGGACGCCTTCGTGAACGACTACGTGTTGTGGCTCACCAAGGAGTCCGAGGGCACGCAGAAGATGGATCGCGAGGTACGCGACATTTTTTGGCGCTACGTACCCTTCCCGCAGGAGATCAAAGACAAGCTCAAGAACCGCGGCTTCGTTTACAACGAGCTCTACAAAAAAGACAAGAATCGCGCCATGTCCGACGGATATTAGCTCGTCGGCGACTCTATACTCTCGGTTACTGCTTGCGACGACGAAAAATGGGGTCGAAGTACTTCTCCATGTCGATGCGGTTGGTTAGCGCGCGAATTGCCCGGTGATATGCGAAATAAGTGACGACGATCGACCCGACAAAGATGAGAATCACCGCGATCTGATCCGCAGCCGACGGCAACACCGGAGCAAGAAAGCGCCCGAAGAGCACGAAGAGAAGCAGAAAGACAACAATCATAACGAGTACATTGGCGACTGTTGCTCCCAAAACGAAAAGAATCGTGTTAGCCTTCTTGTTCATATTCCGTTGATCCTTCCCCGATAAACATACTTGCTACAAGCAATATCCCACATACGACCACACTCGCGTCGGCAATGTTGAAGGTAGGCCACCTCGCCATCCCGAACAGGCCGTAGAATTTCACATCAAGGAAATCCACCACACCCTGTGCGCGGAACACCCTATCAATCAAGTTGCCGAAGCCGCCCCCGACAATACCGGCCACGGCCCAACGCTGCAAAGCCGTGAGCTCGTCGCTACGCCAATAGTACAGCATAAGAACGGCTAACACGAGGGCCGGAAGCAGTACGAACAGCACGGATCGCAGCTCCTGAGGAAGCGTATCCCCAAGGCTGAAGGCGATCCCGAGGTTGCGTGCGTGTATGAGTCGAAGAAAGTCTCCGACGACGTGTATGATCGGCCCACCCTCGGTAATGAGTGGAATCGTCTGAACGACGATTACCTTCGTCACTTGATCCGCGATAATGATGCTGAACACAAGAATCAGCGGACGAAACAGCTCGGTTCGTGTTGCCATGACTATCCCCCTCCGCGCTTACAGGCCGGTCGGGACGTCGATGAACACTGTCTCTACGCCCGCGTCTGTGTGTAGTTGCTCTGCGAGAGCGGACACGCCCCAGGTTTCGGTGTTGTAGTGCCCCCCGAATACCACATTTATGCCGTCTTCCAAGGCGGCATGATAGATCGTATGCGATGCGTCGCCGGTAATGAAGAGATCCAAACCCTTTCGAGCGGCCTCATGAACGGAGCCCGGAGCGCCTCCCGAGACAATGCCGATACTCTCGATCTCGTCGACGCCGAAGGGCAGCGCTTGGATGATGTTGTCGGATGCACCGAAGAGCGTTGTAATGATGCTCTCGAGCGTCTGTGCCGCGGGAAGCCTCCCTTGGAAGCCGATCGGAGTTCCCTTGACCTCGCCGAAGGGCTCTAGCTTCTCCAGAGAGAGCGCACGGGCCATTCGGATGTTATTACCTAGATCTGGATGCATATCCAGGGGAAGGTGGATTGCATACAGCGCAATGTCGTTTTGCATCAGATAGTGAATGCGCCGATAGTGATGCCCCGTAAGCGGTCGCTCCGCTCCCCAGAAAATCCCATGATGTACCACGAGCGCTTGCGCGCCGGTGTCGTGCGCTCGTTCGAAGGTCTCCATACAGGCATCTACCGCAAAGGCAACCTTACGCAGTGCCGTATCGCTTCGACCGACTTGGATGCCGTTCATAGACGGATCAAGACCTGCCATGTCGTCAATGGAGAGGTAACCCCGAAAATATTGGTCGAGTTCTTTCAACAGCATGGCGCAAGTATACCGCTCGACATACCGATTGCAAACGAGCCCACCGGGAACCCACCCCTTGTTTCGCCCTCGGCACGGTACTATGCTATTCTTTCGAGGCAATCGCGGAACCACTAATCCACGTAAACACCAATGAAGAAACACTACAGTAGCGTTAGCAAGCCCCCCCTATCGGAACCCAAAGATGCACAGCCCGGCGTCAACAACGAACGGCGTCTATCCCCGGAACATGTCTCGTTCGCGATCACCGCGGACGAAATTCAGTCCGTAGATGACGGCAGGAGCAGCTTCGACGTAATCGGTCAACCGAGGGCGCAGCGGGCACTCCGCATGGCCTTGGAGATGCGGGGCAAAGGCTACAACGTCTTTGTCACCGGGATGAGCGGCACCGGCAAGCGGACCGCCATACGCAACATCATTGAAGAGTACGCCGCGAATACCGATCGGCTTCACGATATCGCCTGCGTATACAACTTCGAGAACCCGGATCGCCCGCGCATCTTGTACTTCCCGCCCGGAGAAGCGCGGGAGTTTCGTCAGTCTCTGCGACGCACCATTGAGAGTATTCGCTCGGTCGTGGCGGTGCTCTCGGACAACCCTGCGTTCAAGCAAGAACGAGACCGCCTCGTGCTGGAAGTCGAAGACCGTGAGAATAAGGCGCTGGGCGAGCTGGAGAAGCAGCTCTCCCAAGACGGCTTCCGTATGGTTGATCGGAGCAGCAACGAGGAGAAGCGCACGGATCTCGTACCCCTTCGAAACGGGAAGGAGGTGAGCTTCGACGCTCTTCAAGACCTTGTGGATCGAGGCAAGATGGAGCGCGAGGAATGGGAGAGCATCCGCGCGTCGTATCTGACCTACATGGATCAGCTGAACCGGACCTTCGCTCGGCTGCGCTACGAGCGTGACGAAGCCGAAGAAGAGATCTATAAGCTACGGGTCGAGAAACTGCGTCCCGAGATCGATGCCGTAATCGACCACATGCGGGAACGCTTCCACGATGATCGGGTGCACACGTATCTTGCCGCGCTGCGAGAAGATGTGCTCGAGCACTTGGACCTCTTTGCCGCGGAAACGGATGCGGACAACGACGAACAGCGAGAGCTCTTACAGCACTACGGGGTCAACATTCTCGTGGACAACGCCGGTACGACGCGCGCACCGGTCGTCTTCGAGCGCCGCGTGCACTACCAGGATCTGTTTGGCACGCAAGAAGTGATTCAAGAGCCCGGTGGTGAGCCGCGCAGCAGCTTCATGATGATTCGCGCGGGCGCCCTTCTACGTGCCTCCGGCGGCTTCTTGATACTCCGAGCGGAAGACGTGGTACCACAAGAGGAGGTGTGGAACGAGCTCAAGCGAACTCTGGATGAAGGTACCGCCGAAATTCGCGGACCCGCCGCACCGGCACCTCACGGAGGCTCGGTGAAGCCCGAGCCGATCAGTGTGGACCTCAAGGTCGTGCTCATGGGCGGAGAACCGCTCTATGACCTCCTCTTCTATTCCGACGAAGAATTCTCCACGTTATTCAAGGTTCCGGCCGAGTTCGACGCGGTGATGCCGCGCACGCCGGAGACGACGGCGCAGTACGTGCGCTTCATGCGCATGATAAGTAACGAAGAGGGACTTCCGACGATCAGCGCCGACGGTATGGCCGCGTTGACCGAGTATGGCGTCCGCCTGGCCGAAGTCAGAGATAAGCTCAGCACACGATTCAGCCTGCTTGCCGACCTGCTCAGAGAAGCAGGGTATTGGGTGGGGAAGACGGGTGCAGCCGAGGTAGACCGGGGCGTCGTTGAGCGCGCCCTCTGGGAGCGCCAGTATCTGCATAACATGCCGGAAGAGAAGATAGATGAACAGATCCTCAGCGGAGAGCTACTTATCAACGTTCAAGACCGCATGGTGGGTCGGATCAACGGCATTGCCATTGTCGATCGGGGGTACTACGCCTTCGCGCGGCCGGTCTTGATCACCTCCCGAACGGCACCGGGGGACGACGGTATCATTAACATTGAACGAGAGTCCGGCCTCTCCGGGGAGATCCACGACAAGGGAATCTACATCCTCCAGGGATTCCTGCAGGCGAAGTATGCCCGGGACTTCCCGCTTTCGATCCATGCGAGTATCGCCTTCGAGCAGTCCTACGTTGAAGTAGATGGGGACTCAGCCTCCTCCGCCGAGGTGTACGTGTTACTGTCCTCTATAACCGATGTTCCACTTCGGCAGGACATCGCAGTAACAGGCTCGGTCAATCAAATGGGGCAGATCCAGGCTGTCGGCGGAATCAGTGAGAAGGTCGACGGCTTCTACGCCGTCTGCAAGAAGGTCGGCCTGACCGGAGCGCAGGGGATTATTATTCCGCGCAAGAACGTGCCCAACCTCATTCTATCGCGAGAGACCCAGGA
>CAYFQV010000008.1:9526-12850 GCA_964345195.1 uncultured Spirochaetaceae bacterium | reverse complement strand
GCGGCACGCAGCGCCGTACCACTTACGGTTAAGTCTTATACCCTGCCTCATGAAACCGAGGTCTACCTCGAGAAGATCCTAACGGTGTTTCTAAAAGAGATGGGTCAGGAGCAGTTGCAAGACGCGCTCGCCTACTGCCTTCGTGAATTGGCTGTGAACGCCAAGAAGGCGAATACAAAGCGTGTCTACTTTCAGGAAAAAGGACTCAACCTCAAGAATGATGAGCAGTACGCCGAGGGCATGCAGACCTTCAAACAGGAAACCTTAGACAACATCAACCATTATCTTGAAATGCAGAAAGAGGCCGGGCTCTGGGTCAAAGTGGTCTTTCACGCGAAGGGCCGAGTCCTCAATCTCTACGTTATCAACAACACGCCGATTACGAAGAAAGAGCAAATACGCGTCTACGACCGCATTGCACGTTCCCGCGCCTTCGATTCCCTCGAAGAGGCGCTCACCACCGTTCTCGACGATTCGGAAGGCGCCGGTCTCGGCATTGTCATTCTGGTTCTGATGTTGAAGAAGCTCGGCCTGAGCGAGGACGCCTTCGATATTGATGCCGAAGAAGAGCAGACCATCGCTCGAATCAGCGTCCCCATGTCCGAGGTGCGACTCGAGAATCTGGAGCAGATATCCTCCCGTATCGTCAAAGAGATCGAAGCGTTGCCCCAGTTCCCGGAGAACATCGTGCATCTCCAATCCATGATCTCGGACCCGGAATCCGACATCGCCGACATTGCGCGGGCGGTCTCTACGGACCCCGCCCTCACCGCCGACCTCCTCAAAGTTGTGAACTCCGCACAGTACATGTTGCCGAAGAAGGTGGACAACATTGTAGAGGGTGTGAAGATGGTCGGCATGCGTGGCCTGAAGCTGCTCCTCTACTCGTATGGAACGCAGAAGGTGCTGGGAACCGACAGCGCGGATGTCAAGCGACTCTGGGACCACTCCTACCGCACCGCCTTCTACGCCTACAACCTGGCCAAGAGCGTGACGAGAAAGCGGGAGATTCTCGACGATGTATACGTCGGAGGCATCCTACACGACATGGGAAAGATCATATTCTCCTCGGTACACCCGGAGCTGATCGACCGCATCAACGATTTCTGCCGGGAGAAAGGCATTCCCGTGGATACCTTCGAGGATCTCTCCGCGGGGCTCAATCACTCTGAGATCGGTGCCATGATCGCGAAGAAATGGAACTTCCCGGATGCGCTCATCAACGCCATCAAATTTCACCACACCCCAACCCTGGCGCCCGTTGAGTACCGTGACGTGGTTTTCACTGTCTACCTGGCGAACGCGCTTGCGCATTTCGGCAACGACGAGATCGGCATTGAACAGATCGACAAATCGGTGCTCGAGTGGTTCCGCATCCAAGGTGAAGAGCAGCTCACGAACATCGAAAAGAAGCTGGATGACCTCTTCGCCCGGCAGGCAGCCTCCTAGACACCCGCCACCGGAGATTTCCGAGCCCACCGGGCGCTTGAGCACCCACCGGGCGCGTGCAGACTCACCGTCCACTTCCGGGTCATCCAGGCCCGAGTCCGTACTTGACCCCTTTAACCCTCTATATTAAGTTCTCGATATATATAATATATAGTGGAGGCGAAAAATGGCCGTAAAGCTCTACTCGACACCGACCTGCAGCTATTGCCGAAAGGCGAAAAACTACTTGCGCGAGAACCGGATCAGCTTTACCGAATACGATGTGTCTAAGGACCAGCGCCGGGCGGAAGAGATGGTGCGCAAGTCCGGACAGATGGGAACTCCGGTCGTCGACGTCCACGGCAAGATCATCGTAGGCTTCAATCAGCCGGAGATCGAGCGCGCCCTCAAGCGCTGAGAAGGGGGAGCCTTTGGCGACAGCGCATACGCGAGCAGTCAACAAACCCGACGAGAGCCCCCTAGCGTTTGATCTCGAACTGCAGGGAAGCACTGTCAAGGTGGATGCCGATCCGGAAGTCGGCGGCAAGGATTACGGTCCGCGTCCAAAACCGCTGGTGCTCTCATCCTTGGCCGGATGTACCGGGATGGACGTGGCGTCCATTTTGAGCAAGATGAAAGTCCCCTACGATAGCTTCGAGCTGGAGATCGAGGGTGACCTCGCCGACGAGCACCCCAAAACCTTCACGGCAATCCGAATCACGTACATCTTCACCGGGGATGACCTGGACCGGCGCAAGATCGAGAAAGCGGTTACCCTCTCTTTGGACCGCTACTGCGGCGTGTCGGCCATGCTTCGGAAGTCGGCAACCATCGACTATGAGATTGTTCTCAACCCATAGCCGACCCACCAGGCGTGCAGGGCAATACCGCTCGCCACGCCGACGTTGAGAGAGCCTTTAACACCGCCGGTTTCGATAGTTACCCGGCCGGCGGAGGAATCCGCGCTTGCCAACGCGGCCGGGCTCACGCCCAGCTCCTCCGACCCGATCACCATCAGGCCCCGAGCGGGAAACCCGAAAGACGTGATCGCGCTCCCGCCGGTCTCCAGGGCAAAAACAGGAAACGTCCCCGCATCCGTAAATCCCTCCGCGGCCGCAGCGGCGCTAACCGCGGCGGTCAGTTCAATGCGCTCCGAAGGCAGTACGTCAACGGTAGACATGGACGCGCGGCGTGCGCGCGGATGCTGTGGATCGGCGGTGTACGGTGAGAGAAAGACACGCTTGACACCAAAAGACTCTGCGGCGCGAAAGACCGCACCGACGTTGAAGGGAGAGCGGAGATCCTCGAGGTAGATGTAGAAACCGCACACCCGTCGACTGGAGGCGTCGAGCTCACCGTCGCTTTCATCGTACACGTCCCAGTCCGCGGCGGAGCGCCCGAGAAAGGCGTTAAGCTCATGCCGAAGCGTATTGACGGCGCGATGCAAGCGTTGCTCGTAGGCATCGTCCTTCAGCACTTCTTCGGACCCCAAACGCCGATGGAGAGACTCGGCAATACCTCGGATTTCCTGCGGCAGAGACCGATCCCGAATCAGAGTCTGCATAAGGTCCCGGAGATAGCGCCGGTGGGCCGAGACGCGCGGCTCGCGTTTCTCAATATGGGATAGTAGAGACACGGTTTTTCGTAGACGTGTATGGTGCGGAAGCGTCTCGAGCTTGCGAATCGTGATCATGTGGGCGTTTAAAAGGCCTGCCGCACGAGTTGATGGATCGTGTCTGAACCGAAAGAGACGGGGCTGTTGCGCACCATGGCGGTATCGAAGATCGATTGTCCGACGCGCGAGACCGCATCAAAATCCAGACCGAGATCTTGAAGCCGCCCGGGAAGCCCGAGCTTACCAATGAGGCGGCGGGCAACGGTAGAGGCTTGATTGGC
>CAYFQV010000008.1:8135-9426 GCA_964345195.1 uncultured Spirochaetaceae bacterium | reverse complement strand
TTGATCGTATCCACGGCGCGCAGAAGGAGCGTGTCCGCCACGAAGGTGCTTCGACCCGACATGTACCCTTCGATCGCGGCGAGGAGGAGATCCATCATCTCCGCCGCTGCATACCGGGCTGATAGGGTCTGCGAGAGCCGCGGATCTACCACGGCATACGCCGCCGACGTGCCGCTGACAACGCTGATACGCCCCGCGGAACCTTCCACGGCCACAAACTGCGGGGAAAGCAAGAAATGATCTCGGAACGATGTTGGGACGAGGATAACCGGAAGCGAGGCTCCCACCGCATGCGAGCCGTCGGCAATGCGGAACACGGATTGATGCGAGCCCGCCGCGAGTGCGGCTAAACGGGCGACGGCTGCGGTTCGCATGCCTCCGATGGAGACGACGACCTGAACCTGGCTTGCCCGCAGTAGCGATACCAGAGAAGACGCCGCGATGGTCGTGGCTCCGGTGAGGGCTTCATCGTACACAATCGCCTTGAGCCCTTGTTTGGAGAAAAGCTCGCGTACGCGGGAGATGACGCCGTGATCGTAAAGGGCGGCATCCGCAACGATAGCCGCGCGGCCGCCCATCTCAGCTGCAACTTGCGGAACTCGCGTCAGCGAATCTGATCCGTAGAGAACGGTGGTAGGGATTCGAAAAGTGAGGTCGGTCATTGCATAGTGGTGGAAGTCGAACCGGACCGGCGAAGATCCTGCACCGGCGCCTGCTCACGGTCGGGGCGAGCGCTCTAAAGCTCGAATAGCTCCATGAGCCGGTCGGCAACGCTGTTGAGAACCTTGTCGTCAATGTAATTCGGATCTTCCAGCTTTTGCCGCACCTCTTCTACGCGATCCTGCCGTATATCCGGCGAATTGCGCACCTGCTCTGCGACTTTGTGCACCTCACCCCGCAACTTCGCCTCTTCCGAAAACGAGATCGAGTCTTTTCCGGGAGCCTGTTGACTTCGATTGGTCCGCTGAGACTGCTCAGGCTTATGAATCGGATCAACGGGACCGAGTGGGTCAATGGTCATCGCAAAGCCTTCCTTCCTTCATTACAACTATCGGCGCATGCATAGTCAATATTAACCGATTTGAGGTGCTCCGACAAGGATAGCGAACTCACCCTGCAGCCGCACCTCATTTTCAACACGTCCGAGCACCTCTCCCGCGGTACCGAACACAAATTCCTCGTGGATCTTCGTCATTTCACGCGCCACAACTATGCGCCGCTCACAATCCATATCGGCAAGATCCGCCAGAAGTTTCACAACCCGATGGGGACTTTCGTAGAGAACAAAGGG
>CAYFQV010000008.1:2475-8035 GCA_964345195.1 uncultured Spirochaetaceae bacterium | reverse complement strand
TGCGAGCGGGAGCTGATAACCGTCTTATGGATGTCGTAGTGGCTGAGAAGCTTGCGGGTATGGCGCGTGTCCTCGGCAAAGATGAGATCCACCGATCGCAGAGTTTCCACGGCGCGGTACGTAATGTCTCCCAAATTGCCGATAGGGGTAGCAACGACGTAAAGTGTAGACATACGCGCATGGTACACGCTTGGGCCGGTCATGTGCGATAGGAGCAAGCACCAAGTGACAATACACACGGTGGTTCTTTTTGTTCTCGTCCTCATCATTGCCTATCTGCTGTATACCATTGTGAGACTCCGGAAGACGGACTACTCACAGCTGGCGAATCGGATGGCGAAAAAGAGCCGTGAGTCCTTGGACGTCCTAAAACCGTGCCCGCTGTGCAACACGATGCTGCATCGAGGTGAGCGGATCCGCACCGTTGTGTTTTCCGGCGACGGGAAGAGCCGACACGAAGAGGATCTTCGGCCCGGACAGCGCGTTGGAACGGAAGGCCGGGTTGAGGACGCGATCGCGCACATGTACGGCTGTCGACACTGCTACGGCAGCGACGCCCATGCCGACCGACGGTGCCCCGTTTGCAATGACGTCCTAAAGGACGATGACTACGTCGTCGCACGTCTGTTTGTCCGCACGGGCCGAAAGCACCTCCATGTACTTGGATGCACCCGTTGCCGTGCCGGCTCGCGACGGCTCGGATGAGTACCCCGGCGGCACCTGCCATGCGGCGGCACGCGCCCCTGGACGCAGGCACCGTGCGGGAGTTGAGATGCGCCGCCCGAACACGGTAGGCTCGCGATCGGGAGGACCGCATGGAAGAAACAACACTCTTCGACAAGATTCTGGCAGGTGAAATCGAATCCGACCCGGTCTACGACGACCAGTTCGTATACGCCTTTCGCGATATCAATCCTCAGGCGCCGGTTCACGTCCTGGTAATACCGAAACATAAGCTCACGAGCTTTGCGGACGTGCGCGAGACCGACACCGAAGTGGTGGGTGAGTTCATGCGAGGCGTCTCCCGCGTCGCCGCGCAGCTTGGTCTCGAAGACGGTGGGTATCGGGTCGTTTTCAACACCGGCCCGAATGCTCAGCAAACGGTGCAGTACCTCCACGCCCACATTATCGGCGGTCGCCCCATGAGCTGGCCTCCGGGCTGATGATCGCGCAGCGGCGACAACTTGTTGACCGGACAGCCCGCATGGTAGATTCGCCGACATGGAGTCCAACAAACGAACCGTTACCTGCGGCGGACTGGATGCAAGCGCCGTCGACACACGGGTGACACTCAACGGCTGGGTACACCGCCTCCGGGACCACGGTGGAGTCACCTTCATAAACCTTCGTGACCGTTACGGAATAACACAGGTCCTTGTCGATCCGAATACGCATAGCGAGGCCGCCGGCACTGCCGGCGAGCTCAAGATGGAGTACTGCATAGCCGTCGAAGGTCTCGTCAGGCGCCGCCCCGCCGACATGGTGAACCCGGAGATGCCTACGGGTGAGATCGAAGTTGAGGCTCAGGCCATCCACGTCCTATCCACTTCCGAAACGCTTCCCTTCATGATCGACGAACGCAGTGACGCCAGGGACGAGCTGCGACAGAAGTACCGATATCTGGACCTACGGTCCTTTAGCATGCAATACAAGCTGCAACTGCGGCACCAGGTCTCCTTTGCCCTTCGGGAGTTTCTTCACACGCGGGATTTCCTCGAGATCGAAACGCCGACCTTGATTAAGAGCACCCCCGAGGGTGCCCGGGACTTTCTGGTTCCCTCTCGGCTGCAACCGGGCCGCTTCTACGCGCTTCCGCAATCTCCGCAACTCTACAAACAGATCCTCATGGTCTCCGGTTTTGATCGCTACTTCCAGGTCGCCCACTGCTTTCGCGACGAGGACCTGCGCGGAGATCGCCAGCCGGAGCACACGCAAGTCGACCTCGAAATGAGCTTCGTGTCGAAGGAAGACGTTTTCGAGGTCGTTGAAGGCATGATGGCCAACGTTTTCCAAAAGGCCATGGGCGTGGATTTGGCCCTACCCTTCCCGAGGCTGACCTACCAGGAAGCCATGGACCGCTACGGCTCGGACAAGCCGGACCTGCGTTACGAGCTGCCTCTCGGTGACTTCGGAGAGGGCGCCCGTGGCTCCGATTTCGGGGTGTTCAACTCGGTTCTTGGAAGCGGCGGTACAATCCGGGTGCTTCGCGCACCTGGATGCGCGTCCTATTCGCGTAAGCAGATCGAAGAGCTCGAGGGCTCCGCGAAAATCTACGGGGCCAAGGGCTTGGCGTGGATGAAGGTCAACGCTCAGGGTGAGCTCGAAGGGGGCATCTCGAAGTTTTTTCAGGAACGACGGGAGGCCGTCGTTGAAACTGCGGGCGCCGAGCCGGGGGATCTTCTTCTATTCGTCGCCGATCAGTGGAAAACCGCGGTCACCGCTCTGGGCGCCGTTCGGCGGGTCCTGGCGCGACAGCTCGGCCTGACGGACGGGCAGCCCTTCCGCTTCGCATGGATTATTGACTTCCCGCTGTTCGAATGGAACGAGGAGCAAGAGCGCTGGGAGGCGGCGCATCATATGTTCACCATGCCGCAGGAGCAGTACCTCGACGACGTGGAACGAGCACCGGGCAGCGTAAAGGGAGACCTCTACGACCTGGTGTGCAACGGCGTCGAGCTCGGCTCGGGATCGATTAGGATCCAAGACCCTGACCTGCAGCGACGCATCTTCAGCGTAGTTGGGTTCTCCGAAGAGGAGGCGCAGCGTCGTTTCGGCTTCCTTCTCGAGTCCTTCCGCTATGGACCGCCACCGCACGGCGGAATCGCACTGGGACTTGATCGCCTGGTTATGCTGCTCGCCGGCGAGGAAAGCATACGGGAGGTCATGACGTTCCCGAAGAACAGTCTGGGGGCGCATCCCATGGACGAGTCGCCGTCCGAGGTGGAACCGGCACAACTGGCCGAGCTCGGCCTGCGTCTTACGGAGGCCGCGGCAGCCTCGGATGAGCAGGGACAGAACCAACCAAGTGCTTAGAGAGATAGGATCGCCGAAGCAGAGTCGAAAACCGCCCACATAGAGGACCGCCCACATAAAGGAGTGAGCCAATGTTCCGTGTACGGATGTACAACAATATCGCAGAGAAGGGTCTTGCCTATCTCAACGATGATGCCTTCGAAGTCGGCCCGGATGTCGAAAACCCGGACGCTATTCTGTTGCGCAGCCACAAGCTTCACGACATGGAGTTCAATGGAGAGCTCAAGGCGATAGCCAGAGCGGGCGCGGGCGTGAACAACATTCCGCTTGAGCGCTGCACCGAGCAGGGCGTTGTCGTGTTCAACACCCCGGGAGCGAACGCCAACAGCGTGAAAGAACTGGTCATTAGCGGGCTACTCCTCTCCTCTCGGCGCATACACGAGGGATTGAGTTGGGTAGAAGGGCTAGAGCCGGCAGAAGATGTCGCGAAACTGGTGGAGAAGCAGAAGGCCGACTTCGCCGGGCCGGAGATCGCCGGGAAAACCCTCGGTGTCGTGGGCCTCGGTGCGATCGGTGTAATGGTCGCAAACGCCGCCGTTGCGCTGGATATGGACGTGATCGGATTCGATCCCTATCTATCCGTCGAGTCCGCCTGGGGCCTTTCACGGGCCGTACGTCGAGCGGGGAACCTGGAAGAGCTATTCGGTAAATCCGACTACGTGAGCCTTCACGTCCCCCAGAACGACAGCACGAAAGGCATGATCAACGCCGACACCCTTCAGCATATGAAACCCGGAGCGCGGCTACTCAACTTTGCCCGCGGTGGGCTCGTTGACGCCTCCGCGGTTGTGGATGCGCTCAACGGTGGCAGGCTCAACCGCTACGTCACGGACTTTCCGGAGCCCGAGCTCATCGGAAACAAAAAGGTCCTCGCCATTCCACACCTCGGGGCATCCACCCCGGAGGCGGAGGAAAACTGCGCCGTCATGGCCGCACGGCAGCTCCGTTCATTCTTAGAGAGCGGTAACATTATCAACTCGGTGAACTTTCCGCACTGTGAGGTCCAGCCCGCGGAGCATCCCCGGATCGTCATTACGAACCGAAATATTCCCAACATGGTCGGGCAGTACACAACTACCCTTGCACGAGAGGGTATTAACATCTTGGATCTGCTGAATCGACACCGCGACGACGTGGCGTACAACATCATCGACCTCGAAAAGTCTCCGAGTGAAGAAACCCTGAACACCATTCGCAAAATCGAGGGTGTCATTCGCGTGCGTCAGATCGACCCCGCGTAATTCGACTTTGACTGCCACAGCACTGATCGATCATCACAGGAGCGAAGGACCATGCGAGCGATAAACAGATCACGCGCCGCAGCCGTCGGGATAATGCTTCTGCTGAGCATGTTCACCGCCGGGCTGGCTGCGCAAGACGGCCGAACCAACGGTGAGCAATCCTACGAAGACCTTCCCGACGGCCTCTACGCGGAGCTGAAAACCGAGAAGGGACGCATTCTCATTGAGCTCAAGTACGACCTGGTTCCACTCACGGTTGCCAACTTCGTTGGTCTTGCCAAGGGAACGATCGAACACTCCGAGGGTGAGGGCCCCTTCTACGATGGTCTAAGCTTTCATCGCGTCGAAGAGGACTTTGTTGTTCAAGGCGGTGACCCGAAGGGCGACGGGACCGGGGGCCCGGGATACCGGATTCCCACGGAGACCCATGATTCGCTGCGTCACTCGGAGGCGGGCATTGTCGCAATGGCCAATTCAGGCCCGAATCAAAACGGGAGCCAGTTCTACATTACGCTCCGCGCAACGCCCTGGCTCGACGGCAATTACAGCATCTTTGGTGAAGTCGTGCGCGGACAAGAGGTCGTCGACGACATTCGCAAGGGCGATTTGATAGAAACCGTCGACATTCTTCGCCGCGGCGAAGAGGCCCGGGCGTTTCGCGCCGATCAGGCCTCGTTCGACCGGCTTCTGACTGAGCGGCGCCGGGAGGTGGAGCAAGGACGAGCAGCTGCCATCCGTAGTCAGCAGGCCTATATTGAGCGCAACTGGCCCGACGCGGAGAAGATGGATAACGGCATACGCTACGTCATCCAACGGGAAGGCAGCGGGGCCAAGCCGACCGAGGAAGATGTCGTGACGGTCCACTACACCGGCTCGCTTCTCACCGGCATGCCCTTCGAGTCGACCACGAAGCAAGCTGAGCCGGCACGCTTTGATCTCAGTGAAATTCGCAGCATTCCCGGATGGGAACGGACTCTAAAAGACATGCGCCCCGGGGAAAAGCGAACGGCTATCGTTCCTCCCGACCTCGCCTTCGGCGAGCAGGGCCGCGCCGGGGTCATTCCACCGAACTCCTTCCTGGTTTTCGAGGTCGAGCTAATCTCGGTAAACCCCGACGAGTCCGAAAGCGAATAGACGTACAGCCGCCGTCGCTGCGGCGCATGTGCTCCGTGCTCGACGCTTAGGCCGGCACCACCCTCACCGTCACAACCTCGAAGCGGTGGAGTGAGAGGCCGACGGCCCCGTCGGGCGAAACGGCAACGCCGGCATGGGAGGGAGTGTCCCCG
>CAYFQV010000008.1:0-2375 GCA_964345195.1 uncultured Spirochaetaceae bacterium | reverse complement strand
CGACCTTCGTAGAGACGCACGACGATCCCGCGACCGTCCTCCGCCTCCTTGATCCAGTCCACGTACACGCCCTCCGCCTCAATGCTCACGAGCCCGTCGCCGAACTCGTCGGAGCTGCGTGCCACCACGGCCGCGCTCGCATCCGCGCGGCGTCCGACCCGCGGGAATACCGGGCTGAGAAGCTCGTAGACCTCCCGCCCGACACCGCCGGCGGCGAACTCCCGCGGCTCGGCGTAGAACGAATAGCTGAACTCATGCAGTCCCGCCTCGGCAGTTTCATCCGGCGCCGCGGCGGACTTAAGCAGCGTAATGCGGATACGGCCGTCCCGGACATCGTAGCCGTACTTTTCCGCCGCCATGACGGCAACCGTTGCGTCCGGCTCGGTCAGAGCGCTGTAGCCGTGACCTGGAATCTCAAACATGGCGCGGTCCGCATCCCGATTCCGGTGCGTCGGACGCTCGATCCACCCGTATTGGACTCCACTCCGCACGGCCGGCGGATCGACGCTCGTTGGAAAGGACGCCTTGAGAAGACGGTGGCGCTCCTGCCAGTCAACCCGGGTGCGAAAGTCGATCCGGCGGGTGTGTGCGTAGAAGATGGTATCCTGCAGGGCTTCGGATCGCTCGCCAAGCCGCACCCGCCGCCTGAACACCACGGCGACCGGTCCGTGGGACAAGAGCTCCATAGACTCCACCCGCGTTTCGTCACGGAGGGAAAGCTCATAGTCGACATCGATGTCCCAGGCGTCCCAGCTAACGGGCACGTCCCGGGCCGTCACCAGTGTGTTCAGAGCGCCGGCGCTCCATTCCCGGCCGTCTTCGCGATCCACCAACGAGACGATAGCTCCTGCATCATTGAGGGTGACGCGGTAGAAGGGGGTGCGTAGCCCGTCGTCGGTCACCTCGAATACGGCCGGGGCCTCCAAGACACAGTCGGCGACGGGAAATACACCGGCCGGAGGTACGCGCAGCGCAAGCAGACGAGTTGCCGCGCCGTCGAAATTGGAAAGCTCTTGGCCACCTCGAACAGGAGGATCCCCCGGAGGTGATGATGACGCATTCAGGGTGACGACGGCGGTACGTGTCCAGGCCAAAGGATTGACCGCGAGCAGCTCGCCGCCGAGATCTTCGCCGAGATAGGAGGCGATCTGTGCCTCCGCCGCCTCGAGCACCGCCTCGAGCACGCTGCGCGCTTCGCGGTTGACCCGCTCGATGGAGGATCCCGGGAGAATGTCGTGGAACTGATGAGTGAGAAGCTGTTTCCACAACTCATCTCGCTGCTCCCGGCGATGCACGCTGCGATCGCCGTCGACGGCGCGCCCCTGCACGAGCGTGTGCCGCGCCGAAAGGAACTCCAACACGCGCAGCGCGTTCTCACACCGCCGATTGAGACGCTTGAGACCGCTCTGGGAAGTGTAGGTGCCGCGGTGGTACTCCAGGTAGAGCTCGCCCCGCCAGCGGGGAACAGCATGCGCCTCCGCGAAAACGGCGGGCAAGGCCTCGGCAACCCTGCGCCACTGCGTGCGAGGCGTGCCGTGAAGATCGCCGAGCCGGCGTGCCATCTCGAGATCAGCCCGCATGGGCCCGCCGCCTCCGTCCCCCTCGCCGATAGGCTTGACGAAGGATTGCTGCACATCCTTATGGCGAATTCCGCTCCAAGACATCTTGTTGTCTTTCGGGGAAAGGAATCCGTTGTAGCCCTCCGCTGCTTTGGGAATGAAGGCTGTAGGAATTGCGCTGCCGTCGATCCCCTCCCAGTGAAACAGATCGTAGGGAAAGCGCGTCGTATCGTTCCAGTTGATCTTACTGGTGACGAAGTACTCCATGTCGCAGCCGCGCAGAATCTGCGGAAGATTGCCGGGATACCCGAAGACATCCGGCAACCACATAACATTGCCTTCATAGTCCAGAAGCTCACGGCTGGTCTTGCGCCCGTAGAGGAACTGGCGGATGAGGGACTCTCCCGCCGGAAGGGTGCAATCAGCCTCCACGAACATGCCGCCGTTCGGTTCCCACTGACCGCGGCTGTAGGCCGCGTGCACATCCGCGAAGACCTCCGGGTATTCCCGCGCAACGATCTCGAGCTGGGCCGGCATGGATTGAATAAACACGAACTCGTCGTAGCTCTCCGCGTAGCGGGCCATGTTTGCGAACGTGCGCCCAAGCTTCCGGGTCGTCTCCTCGATCGGCCACAGCCAGGCGTGGTCCATGTGGGCATGCCCGACCGCATACACCCGCGGGACGGTCCGGGGATTCCGTTCCTGCAGAAGAGGCTCCATGCGACGGCGCAGCGTCTGCGCCTGCGTGGTCAAAGCCTCGTCGTCCGCGTCGAGATTCAGGAGATGGACCGCTTCAGCAAGCTCGCGAACGACGAG
>CAYFQV010000007.1:38376-41518 GCA_964345195.1 uncultured Spirochaetaceae bacterium | reverse complement strand
CAGGCAAACCCACAAGCTGCGTGATACCTTATTCGGGTTCAATGTCCTTGCGGCTAAAGGGGTAGTTCCTCGAGCGCACCGACCCCGTCACGATCTGATCGGCATCCCGGATGTCGAAGGCGTGCGAGAGGATTTTTACCGCCTGATCGTGGCAGGTCCCCACGAACACCGAGTAGCCCGCCGTGTTGCCGCCGACCGCGGTCCCGGCAATGTAGAGTCCCGGCACGGTGGTCTCCATGGTGTCGTCACTGAAACGCGGTGCCGTTCCACTCTCGTCGAAGCTCACCCCCGCGTCGGCGAGCACCGTGGTGTCCGCCTCGTAACCAGTTGCGAGATAAACGAAGTCGGCGGGAACACTGCGCCGGTTGCCGGCGGGCTCGAACACGGTTCGCTGAGCGTTTTCGCCGGTCCGTCGCGACTGTGGCTTGACGTCTTCGAGCACCACTTCTCCGGGCCGTATCTCCACCGGCTGCGTGAGCGGATGGAATCCGATGCGGTCCTTTCGGGTGAGCAGGTTGATCTCCAGATGGTTTCGAGAATAGATGTGATCGTTCTCCAGTTCGCCGCGGCGATAGCTCATGTCCACGGCGGCTCCCGCGCGCCAGGCGCGGAGCGCACACTCCACCGCCGAGTTGCGTCCGCCCACGATCAACAGGCGCGTGCGAAAGTAGCGGTGGGGCGCATCAAAGTAGTGGCTGACATGCGGCAGATCCTCTCCCGGGATACCGAGACGGTGCGCTTTGGCCATGTCACCGCTTGCCACAACGACCTTTCGAACGCGGTAATGGTGGCGGGATCCCGTATTATAAGTGCCCTCCGTCCGGATCGAGAAGCTCGTATTGGTCGGCGCGGCCGGGGTCGTGTCGGCATTGGATTCGATTCCCGTGACGCGCTCGTATGGATGAACGTCTAGGTCGAGGATCTCGACCACGCTTCGGAGGTGAGCGAGATACTCTTCTCGTGTTCCGAGCTGCTGATGGCTGCTTTGCATGGGTATACCGCCCACGGCCATGCGCTCCGGAGAGCTGAAGTAACGGGTTTCTTCCGGCCAGTCGTAGATCGTTTGGCCGACTTGTTGAGTGTCGAATACGATAGCCGAGATGCCCAGGCGCACGCAGGCGCCCGCTACTTCGAGGCCGATTGGACCTGCCCCGACAATTGCAACATCCGCATCGAAGCTATCGTCCTTATAACTTGTCTGTTCAGAGTGTTCGCTGCTCATGGCTACTCCTCAGCATGTGCTGTAACAGGGTGACTATTCCGAGGGGTCGAGGCGCAACAGGTCGAACGAGCCGTCCAGCAATTTGCCGCGGTCCCACATGTGAGTGTGGAACTCAACATCTCGCCACAACGGCGCGAAATCACTGTAATGACGATTGTAGGGATGCCCGCTTTGTCCCGTTGTATGCATCATTCGGGATGCGGTGAGATCCGATAAATCAACGATCTGCCGCATGGAGGCGTGGTTCACAACCTCGTAGGGATCCGTGGGATCGAAGTCCGCCGAGAATACCTGATCCAATCCGGACGGTACTTCAAAGGGCCCGCGGTTGAAGAGCGCCTCTATCACGCCAATGCCGGAATCGCCCAGGGTCTGGTTGCGGAAGCTGATGGTGTGAATCTCGCCCCATCGCCAGTTGTCCACGTTGTCGCCGAGTAGTTCACGGCCTTCGACGAGGGCTCTCGCGAGGGCGCGGGAGAGGATGTCATCGCGGGTTTCCCGGGTATCCAGGGTCAGTACGTTGTCCCACCATGCATTGCGCGGCTGTTCCAGAATGTTGTGGAGCATGCTGTGCACTCGCGAGGTTGTGCCGAGCATGCGCTCGCGGAGTGCTCCTGCATCCGGGAGCTCGTCGTTGGTGAGCTCAGCGAGCAGTGCCGGGTAAAAGACACCGTAGAGAGCTGCCGCGGCGGAGTCGCTTTCCATCCGGCCGTCCCACTGATCGAGGCGCTTCAGCGCCTGCTCGAGCGCGGCCGCCGAAACCGTCTCCCCGAGAACATCGATCTCCTCCGCTTCGAGCTCCTGAAGGTAGGGCATTATCTCCGATGCCGGGACGTGCTGTGTATCCCCCTGCTGTGCCGCGACGTCGTCGAGGGTGATGCCCGGGCTGTCGCCGCGCACCATCTCGGCAATGCGTTTGGCTCGGTAGCCATGGTTGGAATCGGCGGTAATTAGGTAGCGATAGCTGCTGCTCGTGACGGCGTTGTTCGCGGTAACAATGTAGTCTTTCTCCGGGTTGAAGACCGACGGTAGCTCTTCGAAGGGGATATAGCCGTCCCATTGGTAGTCATCCACCCATCCCGGAACGGGGAAGGTGCCGTCGCCGTTTCGGCGAATGGGGATGAGTCCAGGAGTCTGATAGCCGATGTTTCCGGCGGTATCGGCGTAGACGAGGTTCTGTGCGGGGATATCGAAATAAGAGGCTGCTTCGCGAAACTCCTCGAAGTTGCCGGCGCGATTCAGCTCGTATACCGAGCGGAAAGTGCGGTTGGTTTCAAAGGCCGTCCAGCGCAGGGATAACTCTGTCATGCGAAAGCCCGCGGGTGGAGACATGTCGCCGGTGGATTCGGTCGTGTTTGTGTCGGTCTCGGCGGCCGCCGGCCCCGCCGTCTCGGCGGAAGTCCTATTGGGTGTCACGTCGAAGCCGCTTCGGTCGTCTTGCGAGCCCGTCGCGTCGGTAATGATGGGTCCGTTCCGGGTCGTTCGCACAAGGTGGCGCACCGGCTCGTCCCGGCCGTGAACTACGATCTCCTCTACGCGCGTCTCCATCTCCCGCCACTGACCGTTCACCTGATACTGGTTGGGCTTGGAGGGATTGATCCGCTCAATGTAGAGGTCCTGGATATCCGGATTGACATTGGTCAAGCCCCACGCAACCTGCTGATTATGCCCGATGATCACGCCCGGCACGCCCGCAAAACTGAATCCCGCAACATTGAGCGGGCGCTCGCCCGCGGCGGTGTCACTGCCTGCATGGAGAGAGACCTCGTACCAGATGGACGGCATTTGCACGCCCAGATGAAGGTCCGCGGCGAGTATCGGCATTCCCGAGGCGCTGCGTGAGCCGCCGATTACCCAGCTGTTGGAGCCGACGTTGCCGCCACGGCCGAAGGCCAGGGGCTCGTTGGGATCTACGCCGCC
>CAYFQV010000007.1:34332-38276 GCA_964345195.1 uncultured Spirochaetaceae bacterium | reverse complement strand
GGGTAGAACTGTGCGGCTTTTTCCCGTCCAACGAGGCGCAGGAGGTCCAAACGGTTGAGCTCGTCCTCCAGATTACCCCCGAGGTCGTATGCCATTATCTTGAGCCAGGTCAGAGTATGTGCGGGTTTCCAGGGCTCTATGTCGACATTGATGCCTTGGAGCCGGAGCAGCGCAAACTCGAGGCCGAGTTGTCGGGCCCCGCGCTCGCTGATGTAGGCGTTGACTCCGGCGGCGTAGGCCTCCAGGGCGCGGCGGTTGGACGCCGGCAGCGACTCGTAATCCTGCTGGGCGAGCTCCCGAAAGCCCATGGTGCGCATGAAGCGATCGGTGCCGAGGGTTGCCTCACCGAAATACTCCGACAGCCGCCCGGCGCCGATGCGGCGCCAGAACTCCATCTGCCAGAAGCGATCCTGGGCGTGGGCGTATCCCTGGCCGAAGTAGACATCCTCGCTTGTTTCACCGTAGATGTGGGGTATCCCGTTCTCGTCCCGGATGATCTCCACCGGCGCCGAGAGGCCGGAGACGCTGTGCACGCCCTCTGTGTCCGGAAAGGGCCGTCGAACGAGTAAGAAGAAGCTTCCGACCGCGACAACGATGAGAAGCACGAGTATACCGCCTGCAATGATCCATCCCCGAAAGCGCTTCATGATTACTGATTGTCCTCCCATCCCTCGGGAAAGAGGGTCATGTGCACGTACTGCTCTTCGTCGATGTACTCCCGCGCCGCGGCGGAGACATCTTCCATGGTGATGGATTCCGCGAGCTCCGGAATATTCGGTAACTCCTCCGTATCCAGATCGTGGAAGTAGAGGTCACGGACGGCGTCCCGCCAGAAGGAGTTGGTCTCAATGCTGGTCTCGTAGTCCTGCAGCTGCGACTCGGTCACCCGGGTCAGGTAGTCACTCGCGATATCACCGTTCTTGAGCTCTTCCGCTACCTGAAAGACGTAGTCGGCGAGCTCGTAAGCGCGCTCCGGGGCTGAGAAGTAGGCTACCTGGAGGATCCACTCTTCCCGCGGATACCGGCCGAGAGTCGGAAAGGCGCCGACGGCGTAGGTGCCGCTTTGCTCCTCGCGGAGCACCTCGCGTAGCCGGATTTGAAAGACCTCGGCCATGGTTCGCATGCGATGGTTTTCCCGTACCGACCAGTCGTAGGGTCCGTGGAACACAATGGATGTACGGCTCTGACTCTCAATACCTGCTTCGACGGTTTCCTGAATCACGCCGTCCGGCCGGGTGACACCGGGGTCTTGCCAACTTTCATTGCGTCCGCTTGCCGGCAAGCTTGCCAGATACTGCTCGACGAGGGGGCGTAGTTCTTCGGAACTCGCCGCACCGACAACGACGAAGGTAAACTCTCCGGCATCCGCGAAGCGGTCGCGGTATACGCGGTACACCGACTCGAAGTCGATATCGTCGAGCTCCTCGAGGGTGAGCGGCTGTCGCCGGGGATGGTCGTTCCCGAGGGTGGCGCGCAGCTCATCGAAGAACGCCTGGTTGGGATCCTCCCGGCGGTTCTGCAGGGAGTTCTCGAGGCGGCGCATGTAGGACTGGTAGGAGGCGCGGTCCTCGCGGGGCTCCGTTATGTAGAGGTGCGCGAGCTGAAAGAGCTCGGTGAGGTCCGTTGGTGACCCACTGCCGCGAACACCTTCGGTGGTTTCATTGATAAAAGGCGACATGGAAACCGCCTTTCCGGAGAGCACCTTGCTCAGCTCTACCCGCGAGAAGTTGCCGACCCCGGCGTTGCGAATAATGCTGGTAGCCTGCTGTGAATCTCGGTAGTCCTCGGCCGCCACAACGGAGGAGCCGCCGGGGCTGAAGCCGTAGAGGAGAACCTGATCCTCCTTGAAGTCGGTCTCCTTGACCACGACGGTGGCCCCGTTTGATAGGCTCCACTCCGTGGCATTGATCTCTTCGAGGCGCCGTTCATTCCGTATCTCACCCGGCTCCGGCGGATCCGCGACCAGGGGTTCATCTCGTACCCGGTCTTCGTAGGGCGCAACAACCTCGCGCTCAACGGCGTCCAAGGCCTGAGCTAGCTCCTCTTCCGTAGGGACGGGATTGTCCTCGCTCTCCACCGCGTTCACCATGACGACGCGGTTGTCCTCGCTAAGGTACTCGAAGGCGAGCTCCTCGACCTCTTCGAGATCGATGTCCGGGAGCAGCCGCTGGAGAAGGCGGTACTCCGCCTCAATGCCGGGGGATGCTTCCGACTGCAAGAAGAGTCGGGTGTACTCCTCCACGAAGGACTGGGAGTTCGTGCTGTCCCGCTCGTTGAAGGCGACCTCGTAGGAGCGCAGAAGATCCTGTTTGACCCGGTCGAGCTCACTCTGCGTAAAGCCGTGCCGTTGGACCCTGATCGTCTCGCGGACGATAGCCTTGAGCCCCTCCGCGAAGCCCCCCGGCTCGGTCACCGCTGTGAGGATCTTCACCGAGGTCGGACGGACAATGCGGCCTTCTCCGGCGCCCGCCTGCAGGAAGGGTGAGTCCGGCTGCTGGGAGATCTCGCCGAAGCGACGGTTCAATATGATGGTGAAGAGGCTTTCGAGAACGCCCTGTCGGTAATCGCCGATGGTGTTGAGATCCTCCGACGGCCGTTTCGTGTACATGCTGATGGTGTTTGCCTGCGCCTCCGGATCCGAAGCGATGGCGTAGCGGGTGCCTTGGTGGGCCGGGATATTATACGCGACTCGGGTGCGCGGATCCTCGGGCCTCGGCATTTGGCCGAAGTATTCGTGGATGAGCCCCCGGATGTTCTCCCGTTCGAAATCTCCAACGGCGATGACCGCCATGAGGTCGGGACGGTACCAGTCCTCGTAGAAGCGGCGAATGGTATCATACTCGAAGTTGCGGATGATTTCGGGCTCACCGATCGGTAGGCGATCGGCGTAGCGGGAACCCCGGAAGAGGATGGGGAGCTGCTCGTCCCGCATCCGCGCCTGGGCGCCCCGGCCGATCCGCCACTCTTCGAGAATGACGCCCCGCTCCTTATCGATCTCCTCGGCTTCGAAGCTGATCGCCGAGGCCCACTGCTGCAGCACGCGGAAGCCTGACTCCAGGGTCTCCGGGTCATCGGTCGGGACCTCGAGGTAGTACACGGTTTCATCGAAGCTGGTGTAGGCATTTATGTCCGGTCCGAAGCGCATGCCCAGGCGCTCGAGAAAGGCAACAATCTCGTTCCCCGAGAAGTCATCGGTGCCGTTGAAGGCCATGTGCTCGGTAAAGTGTGCGAGGCCGAGTTGGTCCGCGTCTTCGATGACGGAGCCGGCGTTGACGACGAGTCGTAGATAGCCCCGATTCTTCGGCCGCTCGTTTTCCCGGATGATGTACCGTAGCCCGTTGGCCAGGCGTCCCATGTGGATGTCGGGATTCGTCGGCAGGAGGGTGTTGCCTGCCTCCCCGGGCTTCTCGGGAATCTCGTGCATTCCCGTTGCCACGGCCGTTGCCGGCACTATGAACATGAGCGCGAGCGCTCCGAGTAAGCAAGTACGCATATTCACCTCGCTCTTCCTTCCGATAGTAGCCCAAGTATACGGGGGCCGCGCAACGACCGTCGAGCGCGTGTGAACCGCTAGGCCCGCGTGGTATGGAGATCCACGACGCCGGTGCCGCGGTATCCCCGTCGCACGCGTTTGCCGCGGGCACCGTCACTCCGTACACTACACAGCGTTAGGATCCCGGCGGCAAAAACCACAGCGAAGAGGTCTCGGCAATGGCAGCATCAACAGGATACGATCAGTCCTTCGAACGAAGCATGGAATGGATTCGGCGAAACATGCCAATGACCCACCGAGCCGCGGCGGAGCTGCCGGATCTTTCCGGTGTCCGGCTTGCCTGTAACATGCACCTCGACCCGAAGATGATCAGCTTCATTGAGGCGGTCCGGAACAAGGGCGGCGAGCTTCATCTCTCGCCGTGCAATCCGGCCACCGTGGACGACAAGCT
>CAYFQV010000007.1:17786-34232 GCA_964345195.1 uncultured Spirochaetaceae bacterium | reverse complement strand
AGGGCGGCGAGCTTCATCTCTCGCCGTGCAATCCGGCCACCGTGGACGACAAGCTCATTGAGGCGGCCCGTTCCGTCGGGGCGGAGTCGGATGCCCGGCGCGGCATGTCGGATAAGCATTGGGCAGGGGCGCTGGAGTCGGCCATTGCCTGGGAGCCGACGCATCTCTGCGAAATGGGGGCCGAGCTGAGCTCCGCTCTCTACGGTAGCAACCCGCTGCTTTCGTCCCGGTCTCTCAGGGCGGAAGGCTACGGCGCTGGTATTCGCGCAGGCATGGAGGCGACGGGCTCGGGTATCACGCGGCTCGTGGAGATCACGGCGTCGGGGAAGCTCGAATATCCGATCTTCAACTGGGATGATCTGCCGGTGAAGGAGGGGCTGCACAACCGGCATATGGTCGGGATTACCGCATGGCACACCTTCTTCGAGCGAACCGGACTCACGTTGCACGGCAAGCGCGTGGTGGTGGTCGGATATGGATCGGTGGGACGCGGCGTAGCCGCCGCCGGCCGCGCGTATGGCGGAACCGTAGTGGTGGCGGAGGCCGAGCCGGGCAGGGCGTGGGAAGCCGCCTATGCCGGGTATCCGGTTGGACAGCTACCGGAGCTCGCTCGCGGTGCGGACGTCGTTGTGACGGCCACGGGTCGACCGGGAGTCGTTGACGCGGATACGGTTGGGGTTTTGGCGGATGGCGCATTTCTGTTGAACGTGGGTCACGTAGCCGACGAGATCGACACGACCGCCTTGCGGCCCTATCGTGGAGAGGAGCTCATCCCGATGGTCCGAGAATATCGGATCAACGAGCGCTCGGTGTACCTGCTCGCGGAGGGCTCAATGGTTAATCTTGCGGCCGGCCGCGGGGACAGCATTAATGCCTTCGACATCACCTTGGCGGTGATGACCGCGACTCTGGGACATATGGTGCGGGCGAGTAGTTCTGAACAGCGTGACGCTCCGTTGGAGCCCGCTGTTCATATTGTACCGGAGTCCGTGTGGCGCAGCGCGGTTCGCTGAATGACGTTTGCCGAGCTCTGGACGCATCGGCCGCCATTTACTATATTTACAGATATAATTTTATCGAGGAACGGTATCCGTGTATGAAATCGATAGGGTCGTATGGAGCGGGCGCGTGTAGATGCATGATTCTAACACTGCTGTTTCTGGGTGGTGTTCTGGGTGGTGCCGGAGTGGTTTTCGCGGCCGGCGAGGGCGAGGAACAGATCGCCTTTGAGGATCGCTATCAAGAGATGACCTGGCAGGAGATCGTGGCCGAGGCGGAAGGACAGGATCTATTCTTCTACATGTGGGGCGGCTCGGATGCGATCAATCAGTACGTGCAGGAGTATCTCGGCGGTCGTATGATGGATGAATACGCTGTCAATCTGGAGATGGTTCCGGTTTCCGACGCCTCGGTATTCGTGAATAAAGTGCTCGGGGAGAAACAGGCCGGGCGAACAAGTGACGGCTCCGTGGACGCGGTCTGGATAAACGGTGAAAACTTCCGCAGCATGCGTGAGGCGGAGCTTCTCTTCGGCCCCTACTCCTCAAAGCTACCCAATATGCGCTTCGTCGACGGCTCCGATCCGGCGATCGCAAACGACTTCGGCTTTCCCGTCAACGGCTATGAGTCGCCATACGGTTCGGCGCAATTCGTCATGGTGTACGACTCCGCGAAGGTATCGGAACCGCCCCGCTCCGTTGCGGCCCTACTGGAGTGGATTCGGAACAATCCGGGTCGCTTCACCTATACGGCTCCGCCCGATTTCGCGGGTTCCGCCTTCGTGCGTCATATCTTCTACTACGCCGCGGCCCGTGCGGACGGGGTGGACGGTGTCGACGCCCTTCTCGGGGAGTTCGATCCGGAGCTCTTCGATCGAGTGGCCGAAGAGGCGTGGCCGCTTCTGAACGAGCTGGAGCCGGCCCTGTGGCGGGAAGGAAACACCTATCCGGAAACGGCGACACAACTACAGGGGCTCTTTGCGAATGGGCAAGTGCACTTCGCCTTCGACTACAATCCCTCGGCCGCCGCGAACCTGATTTCGCAGGGGCGCTACCCGGAATCTACACGCACCTTCGTCTTCGAGGAGGGACGCGTGCCCGGCACGATTGGGAATACGCATTACATCGGCATTCCCTTCAACTCGCCTCACAAGGCCGCGGCCATGGTGTTCGCGAATCTGGTCCTCAGCCCGGAAGCGCAGTTTGAGAAGACTAAGGCGAATGTCTGGGGCGACCTACCGGTCCTCGCGCTCGACCGTCTCCCGGAGTCCTGGCAGGAACGCTTTCGTGGTCTCGACAGACCGCCCTCCGTGTTATCCCCCGGCAAGCTCGGGCGGCACAAGCTGCCGGAGTTACAGGCCCCGTGGCTCGAAGCGATAGAAGACGGCTGGGTGGAGAATGTGCTGCAGCAATAGACAGGAACAAATGTGCGACCGATCCTGAAGGAACACCCGCTTCTCTTGCTCACTCCGGCGGTAGCCGTCTTGACGGCCCTCTTCGTGGGCGGTCTGGTGGTCGGCGTGCTGCAGAGTTTCGGCTACTTTCCCGCCGCGGGTCTCGACGACTTCTCCCTATCCGCCTACCGAGATCTCTTTCAGGACCGAGGCTTTCTTCGTTCCCTCGGCTTCACCGTCACCGTCTCACTTATCAGCAGCGCCGGAAGCGTGGTGATCGCCCTGGCAAGCGCACTGGCCCTGCGGCACCGGCTGCGGGGCAAGGGCGCCCTGCTCTTCGTGTATCAACTTCCCCTTACGGTACCCTACTTGGTGGCCGCGGTGGGCATCATGACGCTGGTGTCGCAGAGTGGCCTCTTTGCTCGTTTTGCCTTCCATCTCGGGCTTATCACCGAGCCGGCACAGTTTCCCGCCCTCCTCTACGATGATCTCGGCATCGGCATTATTCTCGTGTATCTCTGGAAGCAGATCCCCTTCATAGGACTCGTGGCCCTGGCGGTGTTGCAGTCGGTGGGAGAGGATTACGAGGAGCAGGCGCGGACTCTCGGTGCAAGCGGGTTCCAGGCCGTGCGACACGTGCTCATCCCGCTCATCATCCCGGGCGTCGTACCGGCATCGATCATCATATTCGCCTTCACCTTCGGTGCCTTTGAAGTGCCTCTCTTGCTCGGGAAACGCTTCCCCTCCATGCTGTCGGTTCTTGCCTACCGGCTCTATGTCGATGTCGATGTTGCCGCCAGACCGCAAGCCATGGCTACGACGGTGTTCATTGCGCTCTTCGTGTTGCTGCTGGTGGCGGTCTACCGGCGGATTACCGAGAAGCAGTTGGCCGGGAGCCCGCGATCATGAGCGGCTCTCGGCATGGGGGAAGAATCGAGGAGCACGGGGCGGTACGACGCCGCGCGCGTCGCCGTGCGGCGCTGCATCGGCGCGACGGGACCTCGGTTCCGGCCGGTGAAAACCCCATGGCTCCGCCACGGTGGCCACGCATCGTACTGGCCGTGGGCATCGTTCTCTGGGTGATAGTCCCCTTGCTATCGCTCATCATCTGGGCCTTCGGCGCGCAGTGGTTTTTTCCCGCGCTGGTACCGGAGGAGTTCAGTCTTCGGGCCTGGCGCTATGTCGTGAGTCCCTCGGCGAATGTGGGAGAGGCGTTTCTCAACTCGCTCACCATCTCGATTTCCGTTACGCTCTTGAGCGTGCTGGTGGGCGTTCCCGCCGGCCGGGCGCTGGGACTCCACCGCTTTCGGGGCAAGCGAGCAATGGAGCTCTTCATCTTGGCGCCACTGATCGTTCCGCCGATCACGGTCGCCATGGGCATTCACGTGATCTTCATTCGCCTCGGTCTCGTAGATCGTGCGATCGGCGTTATCCTTGTCCACTTGATCCCCACGGTTCCCTATATGACGGTGGTTATGCGCGGTGTCTTTGCGAACTTCGAGCGGGGTTACGAGGAGCAGGCACGCAGTTTAGGGGCGCCGCCGCTGCAGGTACTGTTTCGTGTCACCCTGCCCATGATCCTTCCAGGGATCATGACCGGGGGCTTGTTTGTTTTTCTGGTCTCCTGGAGTCAGTACATTCTGACCTTGTTGATCGGCGGCGGGCGCGTTGTGACCTTGCCGGTGCTGCTGTTCGCTTTTGCGTCGTCCGGGGACAATACGGTGACTGCGGCAATCTCTCTCATTTTCGTCGCGCCGGCTATACTTGTCCTTGCGGTGACGGCGCGCTATCTCACCGGCCGGTCCGCGGCCCTCGGCGGCCTCGGGCGGATGTGATGGATCCTATGCGGGAGAAGCGGACGTGACGAACGTACGACTCGAGCACATTACAAAACACTACCGAGACGCGGAGCTCGACGCGGTTTCGGATTTGAGTCTTTCCGTCCCCGCCGGCGGTCTGGTGTCCTTGCTCGGTCCCTCCGGCTGCGGGAAGACCACGACCTTGAAGATCATCGCCGGTCTGCTGACCCCGGATACGGGCTCCGTCCGTTTTGATGAGGAAGTTGTCACCATGGTAAAACCGGAGTATCGCCAGGCGGTGATGGTTTTCCAGCACCACATGCTCTTCCCCTTCATGACCGTCGGCGACAACGTGGGCTTCGGTCTCAAGATGCGTGGGGCATCCCGTGCTACCATCCGCCGGCGCGTGGCCGAAATGCTCGACCTGGTGCGACTGCCGGGCTTCGAGAACCGCCGGCCGAACCAGCTTTCCAGTGGTCAGCGACAGCGCATTGCCCTTGCGCGCGCATTGGTGGTGGAACCCCGGGTGCTCCTCCTCGACGAGCCGCTCTCCAACCTGGATGCGCATCTGCGAGACGAGATGCGCGAGCTGATTCTCACCATCAAGGAGCGGCTCGCGGTAACCATGATCTTCGTCACGCATGATCAGGAGGAGGCGGTGCTTCTGGCCGATCGGATTGCGGTCATGTTCGAGGGGCGCATTGAGCAGGAGGGACCGAGCCACGTGTTCTACGAGCGTCCCGCGAGCGAGCGGGTTGCAGCCTTCTTCGGTAACCGCAACTGTATTGCCGGAGAGAAACGAGGAGCGCGGGTGACAACGGATGTGGGAGATTTCGAGCTGGCATATCCGGAGGCGCCGGACGGTCCGGTCGTAATGATGATTCGTCCGGAAGCGATTGAGACGCCGGGGCCGGATGCGGTGAAGAGGGGTGATGGGCGCTGCAACGCTGTAGACGTCGCGGTCCGGCGCCGGATATACACGGGGACGCATACCCGGTACCGCGTCATGCTCGGCGCCAATGAGTGGGAAGTCCTTTGCGACGCCCGCTCGAGCCGGCACGATACGGCGGATACAATGCGGATCGTCCTTCCTCCCGAGCATATTTGGGCCATTTCACGATAAGAGCCCCGAAACGGAGAAGACATGAATCAGAGCGAGAAACATGATGATCGGTCACGGGCAACGATGAAGGAAGTAGGAGAGGCGGCCCCGCGGGCGGGCGCTGACGGTGCGGCCGGCCCACGCGGAGCTGACCGGGAGCTGTATCTTGCCGGCGACATTGGCGGTACGAAGACGATCCTGGCGGTCTTCCCCTCCGACGGTGATATCCGCGAGCCCGTATTCGAGCGGACCTACCGAAGTCGTGACTACGACGATCTGGAGAGCATGACCCGGAGCTTTCTCAGCGGCGTGACCGAGCCGGTTCATAAGGCGACCTTCGGAGTGGCCGGCCCGGTGGTCGAAGGGCAGGCGGAGATAACCAACTTGCCCTGGACCCTGTCGGAGGATATCCTTGCCGCTGCACTCGGTTTGCAGAGGGTGAGCCTGGTAAACGATCTCGCCGCCATTGCAAACGCCATTCCGGCACTTGCCGCGGATGATCTGGAGGTCATCAAGCCGGGCACCCCGCTTACGCATGGCTCCATTGCGGTGGTCGCCCCCGGTACGGGACTCGGGGAGGCGTACCTCAACTGGGACGGCGCGGACTATCGTCCCTACCCATCCGAAGGCGGTCACGCGGACTTCGCACCGACTACAGAGGAACAACTCGAGTTGCTTCGTTTTCTCTTGCAGGAGCGGGATCACTGCAGTTACGAGCAGGTATGCTCCGGAATCGGAATTCCCAATATCTACCGCTTTCTCAAGGAAAGCGGCCGCGAATCCGAGCCAGGAGAGCTGTCGGAGCTTCTGGGAGACAGCAGCGAGCCGACCCGGGTCATGATAGACAGCGTTATGGACTCACCCGGTCGCTATGCGATCTGTGACCACACGGTGGCCGTCTTCTCCCGGATACTCGGCGCCGAGGCGGGGAACATGGCGTTGAAGGTCTTGGCCGCGGGTGGTGTGTACCTTGGCGGGGGCATCCCGGCGCGTCTCGGCCACGCCTTGACGGAGAATGGCTTCGCCGACAGCTTTGCCGGAAAGGGGCGTTTCGGGGACCTGCTGCGGGACATTCCCGTGTCGATCATTCGGAATCCCAAGGCGGCACTGATTGGCGCCGCTCGCTACGCCATGTCGTCCTGAGTACTGAGAATCTCCGTTGCGTGAAAAGCGCTTTCCTCTTACGATAAACGCTCGGAGGTTAGACATGATCAATGAGTTCTTTCCCGACATCCCCGAGATCCCCTATGAGGGTCCGGAATCACGCAATCCCTTGGCCTTTAAGTTCTACAACCCGAATGAAAAAGTAGGCGGAAAAACCATGGAGGAGCATCTGCGTTTCTCCCTGGCGTATTGGCACACGCTCACCGGCAGTGGAGCGGATCCCTTCGGTACCGGAACGAACATTCGGCCTTGGCTCTCCATTACCGATCCCCTGGAGCAGGCCAAGGCGCGAATGCGCGCGACCTTTGAAATCACCGACAAATTACAGCTTCCCTTCTTCTGCTTCCACGATCGAGATGTCGCGCCGGAGGGCGAGAGTCTCAAAGAAACCAACCGGAATCTCGACGAGGTTGTGGCGCTAGCCAAGGACATGATGAAGTCCAGCCGCACCCGGCTGCTATGGGGTACGGCGCGTCTCTTCTTCCATCCTCGGTATGTCCACGGCGCGGCGACCTCCAACAACGCGGACGTTTTCGCCTATGCCGCCGCACAGGTGAAGAAGGCCATGGAAGTCACCGTGGAGCTCGGCGGCACCAACTACGTGTTCTGGGGCGGGCGCGAGGGCTACGATACGCTTCTCAACACGGACATGAAGCTCGAGCTCGACAACCTGGCGCGCTTTCTCAACATGGCGAAGGACTACGCCGAAGAGATCGGCTTCACCGGTCAAATGCTCGTGGAACCGAAGCCCAAAGAGCCGACGGTACATCAGTATGACTTCGATACCGCGGCCGTCGCCGGTTTCCTGCGGCATAACGGATTGGATGATCGCTTCAAGATCAATATTGAACAGAACCACGCCATCCTTGCCGGTCACAGCTATCAGCACGAGCTTCAGTTTGCCCGGGTCAACGGCCTCCTGGGTAGCCTGGATGTGAATCAGGGAGACTATCTGCTGGGATGGGATACCGACCAGCTCAACACGAACGTCTACGAGGGCGTTCTGATGCTCTATGAGGTGTTGAAGAACGGCGGGATTGCACCGGGAGGTATGAACTTCGACGCCAAGTTGCGCCGGGCCTCCTTCAAACCGGACGACATCTTCATTGCCCACATCGCTTCAATGGACACCTACGCGCGTGCCCTGAAGTCCGCCTACGCGCTGCTCGAGAGCCGCGAAATCGAGGACTTCGTCGCCGACCGCTATGCGAGCTACAACAGCGGTATCGGCAAGGAGATCGTGGATGGAAAGCTGGGCTTCAAGGAGCTCGAGGCATACGCCATGGAGCACGATCAGATCGAGAATGAGTCCGGCCGACGCGAGATGCTCGAAGGCATTATCAATCGCTATCTGTAACGGAACCGGCAGGGATTTCGCGCAGCAGCCCTAAGGACGACGTATGGCCTATTCGCTTGGGATCGAGTTCAGCACGCAGTCGGCGAAAAGCATTGTTTTGGATACCGAGACCGGCGAGCTTGTTCTCGTCGATCAAATCTCGTACGACAAGGAGTTTCCCGCCTACGGGACCGACGGCGGGGTTCTCCCCTCGGAGGATCCCTCCTATCGCCACACCGCCCCGCTCATGATGGTCGAGGCCCTCGATCGGGTTTTCGAACGTTTGCAGGACGCCGATCTCGACCTCGGCAGGGTTGCGGCGGTGAAGATCGACGGGCAGCAACACTGCTCGGTGTATACCGACGGCGGCTTTGGCGAGCGGCTTGCCGCTCTGTGGGATGTCGTCAAGGGAGGCGCGCAGGCCTCGCTGAAGACGCACTTCGACGGCGTCTTTTCCCGGTCGACTGCACCCATTTGGGAGGATCGAACAAGCGAAGATGAGGCGGCGGAGTTGACTCGTGCACTCGCAGCCGTCGGCGGTGTGGAAACGCTTACCGGCAACCGCGCGGAGCTACGCTTCCCGGCTGCACAGATCCTGCGCTGGGCGGGTGAGGCGCCCGCGGCCTTCGACGAGACGGATCTCATCCAGGTCCTCAGCGCCTTCTTGACCAGCATCCTCGCCGGCAAGCCCGCGCCGGTGGACACCGGCGACGGATGGGGCACGAATCTCAACGGCTTGGACCTCGCGCAGCCCGGCTGGAATCCTAAAGTGCTCAGCGTGATGAACGATCTGCTCGCAAAGCGTGGGGCCGGGACGACCATCACCGAGAAACTCGGTCTGATGGACCACTACGATGCCCCGATTGCTAGTGTTGCGCCGTACTTCTCGAATAAGTACGGCGTCAATCCCGAGGCTATGGTTCTCGCCGGCACCGGAGATAACCCGGCAACCTTGCTTGGATGTGGGGGCAACGTCGTTATATCGCTCGGAAGCAGCTACACGGTAAACGGCGTCATGGTGGACGTCGCGCCGTCGGAGACCGGGGAGTACAACGTCTTCGGGTACGCGGACGGTAACGCCATGGCGCTGAGCGTCATTACGAACGGCGGAAAGCTCCACGATGAGTTCCGGGATCGCTACGCCGGCGGGTCCTGGGAGACCTACGCGAATCTCGCCGGCGCGACACGGGATACTGCTAGCTTTCGGGTGTCGGTGGATGAGCCGATCATGCTGCCCTACCGCTACGCGGAGTCGGTGCCGGTCGCCCCGGCGGGGATCGTCCGTGAGGGACTGAGCGAGGAGGATGCCGCAGCGAATGTGCGAGCACTTCATATCTCGCAAGCCCTTTCCTTAGGCCTTCACGCGTCGCATCTTCAAACCGGACAGGAGATCGCAATTGTCGGCGGCGGCTCCCGGAACGCGCTGTTTCGGAAAATAATTACCGACCTCTTCGGCGTTCGGACTTACTTGATTCGAAACGCGGATTCCGCGGCGCCGTTCGGCTGCGCCGTCGCGGCGGCGCGTTGGGCCGAAGGGCTCTCCTATGCGGAGGCGGCTGCTCGTTACGTACAGCGCGAGCCCGGCAGCGAGCTCGATCCCGACATCGACGCTTCCGCACAGTACGCCGGGCTCCTCGAGCGCTACGCCGACTTGGAGCGACGGCACCGGTCGGCGTGAGACCCGCGGTGAAGCGGTCGGCGGTGGACGGCGGCGCGGCCCTGGGGGCATCGGCATAGTAAAGCAGAAAAACAGGAGGATGACGTGGAGTATCGATTTCTCGGCGCAACCGGCATGAAGGTGAGCGAGCTCTGCCTTGGCGCCATGACGTTTGGACGGGAGACCGGCGAGGAGGACTCCCGAGCGATCATGGACCGCTTCGTGGACGCGGGCGGCACATTTATCGACACCGCCAACGTATACGGCCGCGGCGTCTCGGAGGAGATCGTCGGGCGATGGTTGGCGGGAAAAGATCGCCATTCGATCACTCTGGCCACAAAGGTACGCTTTCCCATGGGTGAAGGTCCGAATGATACCGGGGTGAGCCGCAAGACGATTCGAGCACATGTGGAGGATTCGCTGCGCCGCTTGCAGACCGAATTCATCGACCTCTATCAGGTTCACTGTTGGGACCGCGGCACGGAGTTGGAGGAAACCCTCTCAACCCTCGATCGCCTCGTCCAGGAGGGCAAAGTTCGCTATATCGGTGCCAGTAACTACAAAGGCTGGCAATTACAGAAGGCGCTGGATACACAAAAGGCGCACGGTTGGGAGCCCTTCCGCAGTCTGCAGCCCCAGTACAACCTGCTTACCCGCAGCACGGAGTGGGAGGTACTCGAAGTGTGTCGGAACGAGGGGCTCGGTGTGATCCCCTGGAGCCCGCTGAAGGGTGGTTGGCTGAGCGGAAAGTACTACCGTGGTATGGACGGACCGCCCGCGGGCACGCGGGTCGAGCAAGCCTCCGAAAAAGGCTGGTGGGAAGCGTGGAAGAACATGGACAAGGAAGAGACGTGGCGCACTCTCGACGCACTTCACGAGGTCGCCGGAGATACCGGGAAGTCACCGGCACAAGTCGCCGTGCGGTGGCTCCTGCAGCGGCCCGGGGTGACGGCGCCTATTATCGGTGTGCGAACAATGAAGCACCTGGAAGATGAGCTCGGCGCCCTTGGATGGATCCTGGATGAGGATCAAATGCGGAAGCTCGACGAGGCAAGCGAGCCGGAGCTACCCTACCCGTGGAACTTCGTCGAGTTCGCTCAGGGCGGTCGCGACCATTGAGTCGCTCGGTGGTCCGTGGTGTCCGGGCCGCTGCGTGGTATCTCGGCCGCTGCGGGATCAGGAGAGTTTGAATGCGTTCCATCAGCGCCGTTGTAACACTGATCGTCGGTGTTGCAGTCTTGGCCGCGCCGCGACCCGCGGTCGCCGAGACGGCTGAACAAAGGACCGCCGAAACGGTCGAGACCGTCGAGGCCGCCGAGACCGCCGAGGTGGTCCCGAAAGAGGTGTACGGTATGGAGAACTCAATGCCCACGAGCACGCCGTCCGCTCTGCAGCGCTCGTATCAGCTGCGTGAACGGGTTAACCGCGTCGGCATGTGGACGCTCGGCGGATGGGCGGTGGCCAACTTCATCTTGGGGGGGAGCCTCTACTTCATTGATCCGGCACATCAGGCCTTCCACGAGATGAATGTATTTTGGAACACCGTGAATGCCGGGCTTGCCGTCTCCGCGCTGATATCGAGTTATCGCTCGAATGCGCCCGAGACCCTGGCCGCCGAGATTCGGGCGCAGCACCGACTGGAGAAAACACTGCTTGTGAACGCGGGCTTAGATGTCGGATACATCATGACCGGTTTCTTCCTCCGGCAGTACGCCGAGAACGTCGCAGAGCCGCGTTTCGCCGGATGGGGAAGCAGCCTCATCCTCCAGGGCGGCTTCCTCTTCGTGTTTGATGTGGTTCTTGCGGCTATTCACGGTCGAAACCGAGCGTATGAGGATGCCGTGCCGGCGCAGTAACTGAAGAAGCTGGTTGTCGCAGCTCGAACGAAGCGGCGGGGCGGGCGGGACGTACGCGCCTTCCGGCTCAGTGGTGACTACGGAGGCGGAGGGGCCTTTGCCGTGCGGGTGCACTACATGTTCGGCATTCCCTCGGATACGAGTCCGGAACATATCACGAGGGGATGATCGGCCGGGAGCTTGCGGCACCGGGCTATCACGGCTGAATGCGGGCCGGACCGACTCGCTCAGGCGTAGTAGTCGACTCTGCCCCCCTTGTCGTCGTATCTGCCATGACCATCGCGTCGGGGCCGGCGGCGACGATGGCCGACCCAGACGTAGATGCCGCGGGAGCCTTCCTCGACACTGGTGTCATCAGTCTCTTCCATCTCGGTGGAGGCGGAGGGCTCTTTCAGACGTGGCGGCATGGCACCTCGGTTCCGTTGAATGTCACGAATGGAATCAGGATCAATGACCATTACCGTCCTCCTCAGCGTATAAACTACGCCGTCGCGACCACCGTGGCAACGTGAGCGTGCCGCGAGGGGACCAAACCCTGGGAGCTTGGCATCGATTACGATATAGTATTGAGGACATTTGCAATTGGGGACATTGGTAAGGTTAAATACAGGTTCAAATCGAGTTTCAATCTAGACGAATTCCGAATTCCTGACGAGGTGATTACGCATGAAGCGTTTGAGTGTTGTTTTTTTGCTTGCAGTGCTGTTTTTTTCTCCCGCATACGCATTTGATCAAGCCGGTGGAGCGGATGACTCGGCAAACTTGTCGTCTCCGCTTATGAGTGCGCGACGGGCAGTGGTAAGCGCTTCGGAATCACCGACGGCGGATGCAATCAATCCGTCGGCATCCGCCTTGAAGCAGCGTGGTCATCTCGATCTGAGTTACAGCGCCCTCGTCGGTCTCGGTAACACTGAAGGTGACGAAGGGTACCGAGGCCATGTTGGGAATCTCGGCGCGACAATTCCAACGCGCCTCGGTGTGGTTGCGACGTCGCTCGACTTCATCAACGCACCCTTCGACTCCCTCGATCTGGGAACGCAGTTCGGCATCAATGCCTCCTTTTCCAAGGATCTCTATCCGAACTTCCTCGTCGGCCTCGGCGTGGGGGCGACCCTCGGGAGTGCCGACGGGTTCGATTGGGGTCTCGGTGCGGACATTGGTGTCCAGCACATCATCGGCGATCTGGGTTTTATGCGCGACTTCCGCTGGGGAGGGAGCCTGCACCATCTGGGCAAGAGCTTCGGCACCGACAGCCGAACGCTGGCCCCCGCGCCCTTTACGGCGATCGCCGGCGCGTCGGCGACCATGCTCGACACCCGACCCGTCGACATTGCCGTGGCCGCGGATCTCAGCTTCCCGAGCTTCCAGAATGTGCGCTTCGATGTGGGGACCGATGTTACCCTCTTCGATCTGGTCACCGCGCGAATAGGGTGGGGTATTGATCTTCGCGAGCGTCTGAACGCGAATCGTGCCAAGCGTAGTCTGATACCATCCTTCGGCGTGGCGGTGGATCTCAGCACGGACTTCAGCGACGAGGAGAGCTTCTTGGCGCGGCGTGGCTGGAGTCGAAGTGACGTTGAAATGAAGAGCTCGGCGGCGCCGCTGTATAACGGCATCTGGGCCTTCGGTGTCGGCGCAAACGCGGCTCTGGGTGCCGTTGACGCGGATCCCCCGGATGTTCGGGTTGAGTACCAGGATACCGCGTACATCTCTCCAAACAACGACGGAATCCAAGACCGACTTACACTGCCGATCTCCATCAGCGATCAACGCTTCGTATTGGGTTATACCTTTTCTATCTACAACGATGCCGGTGAGCTGGTACGGAGCATTGAGAACAAGGAGGATCGGCCGGAGAACCGAGGCTTTCAAAACATCCTCGACCGACTTACCTACGTCGAGTCCGGCATTCCGGTTCCGGAGGAGCTCAGCTGGGATGGTCGGTCCAACGCGGGAGAACGCGTCGAGGACGGCCGTTACAGCTTTGAGCTCGAGGCTGTTGACGACAACGGCAACCGCGCCGGCTCCGGCCGGCGGGAGTTCGTAGTGGACTCGACGGCACCACGGATTGAGCTGACGGTGCCGCAAGGACCGAACGCGCTCATCTTCAGCCCGAACGACGACGGAAACAAGGATGTGTTTCCGATTGTGCAGACGGGAAGTGAGGAGGATCGGTGGACGGCTCGGATATACGACAGTTCCGACAACGTGGTACGCCGAGAAAGCTGGCAGGGACAACCGCGGGACTTCGTGTGGGACGGCCGGAACGAAAACGATATCCTGGCTCCCGACGGCGTCTATCGCTACGAGATTACGGCAAGTGATCGCGCCGGTAACACCGCAGTCGCGGGAGTTGAAAACATCATCATAGACACTGAGCCGACTCCGATTCAGGTCAGCATCGATCGTCAGTTCTTTTCTCCGAATGACGATGGTGAGGCTGATGTGCTGAGGCTCAGCCCGGATGTACCGGTGACCGCCGGCCTCGAAGAGTGGGAAATGACGGTGCGTGACGCCGACAATGGAGTTGTTCGGACCTTCAGAGGCGGCGGAACGATTCCGGAGGAGCTCGTCTTCGACGGAGCGGATGACGCCGGCCGTACCTTGCCGGAGGGCCGGTACACGGCTCAGTTCGAGGTTCTCTACCGCAACGGCAATAATCCTTCACAGGACTCGCCGGAGTTCGTGTTGGACGTTACCCCGCCGACAGCCTCAATTCGCTCACAGTACGACATCTTCAGCCCGAACGGAGACGAAAACAAGGACAGTAACCGGATCTTTCAAGAGGGCAGTCCCGAACCTCGATGGACAGGCGAGATTCGCAACAGCGACGGCAGCGTGGTGCGCAGTCTCAGCTGGCTCGGCTCGCCCGATCAGACTTTCACGTGGAACGGCGTACAAGACTCCGGCCGTCGGGCGCCCGACGGGATCTACACGTATCGCATTTCCGCGGTCGACGAAGCCGAGAACTACGGGGAGTCCAACGCCGTAACCTTCGAGATCGATACCGAAGAGACTCCACTCGTCGTCTCGACGGCTCAGGAGGCGTTCTCACCAAACGGGGACGGAGTTCAGGATCGCCTCGAAGTGATTCTTCAGCCCGGCCGCATTGAGGGAATCGAGGCCTACAGTGTTTCTATTCTGGATGCCGCGGGAACGGAGGTCTTTTCCTCCGATCGCCGCTCGGGGTTTCAAGAGCGCTATCGCTGGGATGGCCGGACGAACGACGGAGATATAGTTCCCGACGGGAAGTATCGCGCTCGAGCTCAGTTGTGGTACGACAACGGTAATCAACCGCTAAGCACGAGTGATACGGTCATTGTCGACACCGTTTTCCCGCAGGTGGAAGTTGCGGTCGATGATCGGGTCTTCTCCCCGGACGGCGACGGGAATAAGGACACGATTGAGGTGCAGCAGGATTCAAGTGACGAAGAGGTATGGCAGGGACTGTTTCAGCGCGGAGAGGCTGAGCGGAGCTTCACCTTCCGCGGCACCGCCGAAACCTTCGTGTGGGACGGAACGGACGACGCGGGTAACGTGGTGCCCGACGGGGAGTATACCTATGTGATTGCCTCGCAGGACGCCGCGGGCAACCGCGTTGAGCGCCGCATACCTGGTATCCGTGTCGACACCCGTGAGGTCTCGGTGTCGCTATCAGTGAGTGACTCGACGCTTTCGCCGAACGGCGACGGCGTGAAGGATACGGTGGAGATTCGCCCGCAGAGTAACCTCCAAGAGGGCGTTAGTGAGTGGGAGTTGACCGTCACGGATGATGACGGCGATACGCTTCGCAGTTATTCCGGGTCGAGCGCTTTAGAGCCGATCCGGTGGGACGGCCGCAACTCGCAAGGCGAGGTCGTTGAAGGACCGGCTACGGCGACTATCGATGTCACCTACGAGAAGGGTGACCGAGCCCAGGCCCAAACCGCACGCCCCATTGTTGTGGACGTCACCCCGCCGACGGCGCGGGTGACGGTAGACCATGAGATTTTCTCGCCCAACGGCGACGGTCGGAAGGACCGGGCAACCTTCACCAACGAAACCAGTGAGGAGCAACGCTGGATCGCCACGATTAGCGGTCCCGAGGGTGAGACCGTCCAGGAGGCATCCTGGATCGGGACAGCTCCTGAAGAGTTCCGGTGGAATGGGCAAAACGTGCGCGGCGCCGGTGTGCCCGACGGTGTGTACAGTTACGTCCTCGAGGCGACCGACCGAGCGGGGAATGTCGGTCGTTCCACGCCGGTGGCCGTGGAGGTCTACACCGTAGAGACGCCGATTACACTTTCCGTGGATACCGAAGCCTTTTCGCCCAACGGGGACGGTGTCCAAGACGATGCGGGGCTGCTGCCGCAACTCGAGATACAAGAAGGAGTTGACAGCTATCGGATTCAGATTGAAAACGAGCGAGGCAGTACCGTATTCTCCCGGGAAGGCTCGCGAGCGCCGGACAGTCGGATCGTGTGGAACGGCCGAAACGACAGCGGCCGCACTGTACCCGACGGCCGATACCAAGCAAATCTCCGCGTGGTCTATCGACACGGCAACGCCCCGGAAGCGAGCAGCGAACGCTTTACTGTGGATACGGAGGCTCCGCGCATTGAGCTCGAAACAGTCAACGCCCTGTTCTCACCGAATGACGACGGGCGCAAGGATGAAGTGGAGTTCGAGCAGAGCTCGGGACGTGCGGAGACCTGGAACGGTCAAATCCGCAGTAGTGACGGCACGGTCATTCGGCGTTTCGCCTGGCAGAATCGGCTCGGGTCGCTGAGTTGGGACGGTACGGATGCGGCCGGCAACGTGGTGCCCGACGGCGAGTATCGGTATAGCGTCGAGGGTGTGGATGCCGCCGGTAATCGAGCGGAAGCAAGCTCGCCCACGATCACCCTGGATACTCGGCGGACCCGGGCATTCGTGACGGTCGACGGTCAGGGCTTCTCACCCAACGGAGACGGCATTGCAGACGAGGTCTCGATTAGCCTGTACACCAGTCTTCCCGAAGGCATTGAGGAGTGGGAGTTGGCGCTGGTCCACGAAACGGGGCGGGTGGATCGCCGCTTCTCCGGCAGCCGAATTGATCGGACCCGTGAGATAAGCTGGGACGGCCGCGACGAGGATGGCCGCGTGCGCGAGGGCAGCTATA
>CAYFQV010000007.1:10288-17686 GCA_964345195.1 uncultured Spirochaetaceae bacterium | reverse complement strand
GAGATAAGCTGGGACGGCCGCGACGAGGATGGCCGCGTGCGCGAGGGCAGCTATACGGCTCGTTACACCGTCCTCTACGACAAGGGTAACCGGCCCGAGGCGGAGTCACGAGAGTTTGAGATCGATGTCTCCGGGCCGCGCGCAGGCGTGGACGTGGGGCCGCTGCCCTTCAGTCCGGATAACGACGGCGTGAATGACGAGCTACAGATCTCCCTGAACGTGAACGACGAGAGCAGCATTGCTCAGTGGCAGTTCGACATTCTCGACCGGAATCGGCGATCCTTTATCTCCTTCTCCGGGGATCGGGAGCCCGCGGAAACCCTGGTCTGGGACGGTCGATCCTCCGACGGAGAGCTTGTAATCTCCGCGGAAGACTATCCCTACGAGTTCACGATCACGGATGCCTTGGGTAACACAACGACGCGGAGCGGCGAGATACCGGTGGGTATCTTGGTTGTACGGGATGGTGAGCGTCTCAAGGTTCGAATCTCGAACATTAACTTCCAACCGAACAGCCCCGAGCTCGAGCTGGACTTGGACACCGAGCTGGGGCAGAAGAACCGACAGGTGCTGCAGCGCTTGGTGGAGGTGTTCGATAAGTACGACACGTATCAGATTCGCATCGAAGGACACGCCGTGAACATTACCGGAACCGAGCGTGAAGAGCGCGAAGAGTTGCAGCCGCTTTCGCTCGCGCGTGCGCAGACCGTGAAGGACGCGCTCGTCGAGGAGGGGATGGATCCTGGACGCATCACCGTGCTCGGCCGCGGTGGTACGGAGCCGATCGTACCCCATACGGACCTTGAGAACCGTTGGAAGAATCGGCGGGTCGAGTTCATCCTAATACGCTGATCACGGCGCCGGGGCGCCCGCTTCGTTCGGGTGTTCCCGGTACCGACGGGTCTAGGTATGGTTGGTCGTCTCGCTCATCTCCGACAGTAGTGTCGCCGCTTGTTCCGCGTAGAAGAGGCGGCGACGGCTCTCCGGGGAGACGAAACCGGCCTCGACCTGACGATCGAAGAAGGCGAGCAGCGGTTTCCAGAACGCCGCCACCTCCAGGAATCCGACCGGCTTGGCGTGAAGGCCGAGTTGAGACCAACTCAGCACCTCCAGGATCTCTTCCAGTGTTCCGAAGCCTCCGGGCATGGCGATGAAGCCGTCGGCAAGAGCGGCCATGGCCGCTTTCCGGCTGTGCATATCCTCTACGACGTGTAACGCGGTCAGTTCTTGATGGGCCAGTTCCCGATCGACGAGATGCCGGGTGATAACCCCGACGACGGGTGCGCCCGCGTCGAGGGCGGCGTTCGCCAGGATGCCCATCAGACCGCGTCGGCCGCCGCCGTATACAAGCTTCATATTGAGTTCGGCGACGGCCGTTCCCACGTCGCGGGCCGCCCGCGCGTAGTCCTCGTTGTCGCCGAGGGATGAGCCGCAGAATACGCAGATACTCGTCACGGTGTCCTCCAGGTCTTCGGTCTGTACCGGGCTGCACAAGGGGCTGTGCCGTCTCGTTGACCCCCCTCGGAAGGCACACTACATTGTAGCCAGTTAGGACACAAGAAGGAGTGTTCTCATCGATTTCATCACGCTTCTAAACCAGCTGTCGAAGCTCTTTGATCAACCGGGTGACACCGACGTATTTTTTCACAATGCGATCGAGTTGATCGCGGAGTCTTTTCAATCAGACGCCGGCTTCATCTACTTCTACGATGAGAACGCCGAAACGCTGAAGCTTCGCGCGTATGCCGGGGATGCAGCGCCGGACAATCCCGATCCACAGCTAGGGATTCGAGCCGGGGTTGTCGGCGCGGTGTTTCATACGCAACGTGCTCAGCGAGACGCAACCGTACGCGACGATCCGGGGCTTCCGCGCTCCGAGCTCCCCGGTTTTATTGCCGCGCCGGTCAGTCGAGGACCGAAGCATCTCGGTGTGCTTCTCCTCCAACGCGGAAGTTCCGGTACCTTTAGTGCTGAAGATGAACGAGCACTCCGGGCAATTGCCAACCCACTTGCGGCGACGTTGGAAAACGCAATCATGTTACGGGAGATACCGCTTTCCCAGGCCCGGGAGGGTTCGAGACGTGCCGCTCACCATCCGGTGCGCAAAGGCTCTGCCGCACGCGTGCTCCATGGGCGCACGGCTTCGGAAGGCACGGCGCTGGGCCGCGCGTTCATCTTGGAGCAGGGCCGGCTCGACGAGCCTCCGGGTTCAGCAGCAACTCGCGGTGATGCCCATGCGGCGCTTCGCGCCTTCGATGATGCCGTAGAACGAACCCGCCACCAGTTGGAAGAGCTACAGCATCAAACGGAGACCGATCTCTCCGACGTTGCTTCGCTGATATTCAACTCGCATCTGCTCATGCTCGGTGATGAAAGCTTCATCGGCGAGATGCGTAGGATGATACGCTCGAATACCGAACCCGAGCATGCGGTGTATCAGGTTGTCCGGTACTTCGCCGAGACCTTCGGTGAAATGGAGGACCCGCGCTTCCAGGAAAAGGTGCAGGATGTGCAAGACGTGGGGCACCGGCTCATGTCCAACCTGCAGAACCGCGAATCGGGAGACACCGACTACACCGGCTACGTGGTGGTGGCGCGCCACGTCTTCCCCTCGGAGCTCGTGAAGCTCGCTGTACAACGTGTCGAGGGTATTGTCTTTCACGGAACCGGGGTTACCGCCCATGTGGCCATTCTCTCTCGCTCGCTCGGCCTTCCGGTGCTGCTCGTAGATGATCCATCCATCCTCGCGGTTCGCCCGGGAACGCACCTCATTGTGAACGCGACCGACGGGCAGGTCTTCATAGATCCTAGCAGTGAAGTACGTAGGGATTTCGAGGCGCGGGACCGCGCGCGGCTCGCGGCGACGAGTCGGACACCGCCGGACGAGAGCTGTAGCGGATGCAGTGAGCCCGTGCAGGTGCTGGCCAACGTCAATATCCTCCAGGATGTACACGCGGCGGTGGAGCACGGTGCCGAAGGCATTGGCCTCTATCGAAGTGAGTTTCCTTTTATCATTCGCAACGCTGCTCCCACCGAGGACGAACAGCTTCACATCTACCGCCGGATCCTCGACAAGATGGCTGCGTTGGAGACGGTCCTGCGCACCGCGGACATTGGCGGCGACAAGCTCATGGACGCCGCGTATCAGCCTGAGCAGAATCCGTTTCTCGGGGTCAGAGGTATCCGGTTCTCCCTTGCAAACGCCGAGCTGTTTCGAGATCAGCTGCGTGCCATGCTACGTGCGGGTGCGGATAGTGACCTGCGCATCATGTTCCCCATGGTCTCTTCGGTCGAGGAGGTGGAGGCGGGCCGTAGCGAGGTGGAAGCTTGTATTGATGCTCTTCGGCGAGAGGGAATCCCGCACAACCCGGCGCCGAAGATCGGAGCCATGGTAGAGTTGCCGTCGGCGGTGGAATCGATCGCCGAGCTGGCCGAGGCAACCGACTTTCTTTCCGTCGGGACCAACGACCTTGTCATGTATCTGCTGGCGGTCGATCGAACCAACGAACGGCTCGGAAGTCTGTACCGCAACTATCATCCGGCGGTACTTCGCGCCATGAAGCGCATTGTGGACGGCGTCGGGGACAAGCTTAGTGCGCTTTCTCTCTGCGGCGACAGCGCCGCCGATCCGACATTGATCCCCTTCTTCATTGGGATCGGCATTCGGAAGCTCAGCGTTGCGCCGCGGCGGATTCCGGAAGTCCGTCGCCGCATTGCCGGCATTAGTCTGGACGACGCACAGCGAATCAGCACGGAGATGCTGTCGATTCGCGCCATTCGAGAGATGGAACAGTACCTCGCGTCCCTCGGCGCCGGCGGCAAACACGGTGCTGAAGCTGAGACCGGATAGATGCCGGGCATAGCGGGGGCGATTCGGTTCGGACGCCCCATGAGCCTGGTTCGCGGCGACTGTTACACAGCTGTTACACGCGTGGTGTCGGTGACTAGCGATTGTCGATCGTCAGCATGCGTACGGTGCCTTTGAGCTCCTCGATCTTCTTCTGCTGAGCGGCAATAATGGCCATGAAGTCGTCGTGGCTGATACTCGCCGACTCGGAGCCCGGTTTGTCTTCGAGCTCGACGAAGTCGTTCTGCGCCTCGATTCGAGCCAAGCCGAAGCTGCTCTCGTATTCACTGTAATCCAAAGGCATCACCGGGAAGCGCGGTGACTGAAGCATCTTCTGGGCGATCCGGTCGATCTCCTTGGATGCCAGTGCTTCGTGGTCGGCCACGGCGACCGGTTGAAGCTTGCGCACCGACTCGCCGACCGCCCTGTCGTTGAACACGAGTCCGAGGCAGCCTGCATCGACCTGCAGGTTTCGAAAAATGAGATTCCGCAGCTCTTCAGTGATATCCATGTCGTCCGGTGTCTCGGCCATGTTGACCACGATATAGGGGTGGAGCCGCGCAAGCTGGGATGTGGCTTCATCGCCTGCCTTCCGATCAAGCTCGTGTATATGCTCGAGCATCTGGGCGATCGTCGGAGTGCCTCCGGGTTGCTTCTCTTTAACGATGTCCTTCAGGTAGTTCGCGACGGGACGTGGCTTGTTAATGTTTCGCTGAAGGTGGCGAAAGGTGGCGTTCTTGAGGAGACTGTACGCGTTGAGTATCGACGGTGTCTGCGGTGTGGTCACCATAATCGCCGTGTTGGACAGCAGGAAGAAATCGACGACGTTAAGGCTGGTACCGGAGCCGAGATCCAGAATAACGTAGTCCGCGTCTAAGCTCTCGATCGCTCGCATTACGGCTCGGCGCTCGCTCTGTTTGAGGTTGGCCGTGCCGGTCACCAAGACGTCTCCGGCGACAAACCGCACATTGCTGAAGGGCGTGTCGACCAGGATTTCGTTGAAATCCATGCTCTGAGCTTGCAGGTAGTTGCCGATGCCGGGATTGCGGTTTTTGATACCGAGGTAGGTGTGCAAGTTGGACCCACCGAGGTCAAGATCGACCAGAACAACTCTCTTACCGTAGGAGGCAAGGATAACGCCGAGGTTCGCGGCGATTATCGATTTGCCGACGCCGCCTTTACCGCTTGCCACCGAGATTATTTTTCGGTGTTCTTGCTCGTTTAGAACCATATTTTCTGGGCGAAGTATACTCCAATAGTGCGCATGCCATAAAGTGTGCGCGGATTTCGGCGCTTTTCCTATTTATATCAGTTGTGTAATCCCCTACACTACGTTGTTGTATGGGCATTAACGACATGCGGCCGGAACAGCGGGTCTTTCACATTGACGGCGAGTGCTACATTGTGTACGTAGGTCGGCACCCAAACGACTACAAGCCCTTCCTGCGGATCGGTAACACTTCCTCCCTCGATCAAGAAGTAAAATCCCTCATCTACTCGGTGGTGGTGACCGACAAGCTCACCGGAAATCCACTTGATGAAGCCGCCGCCATTAGCGAAGTCGCCGACGACGAGTTTCGCTACATCGGCGATCCGAAGACCGTGGAAACCTTCAAAAACTTTCTCGAGCACCACGAGATTCCGACGGGTTCCTACCAGTCCAACGGCAAAGAGACGAAAGACGAGCATGGCGTCTACGTGTACTTCTATGATGATGCCAACCTCAAGCTCCGCTTTGAATCCAAGCCGATCTTCGATCTTCAGATCCGTGAGACGCGAGATCGCCACTACCCCCAGCGTTGCAAAGAGGTTAAGAACGGTCTGCTAAAGGATCCGTTGCGACACGGTCGTCGGGCGCTCGAGCGGCCGGGCTTCTTCGTGGTCGCCGGCAGAACGTACCTATTCGACCGGAGCAGCGTGCTTTCCTTTGGATTGGATGAGAATACGTTCTTCGATCTTGCGAAACACGGCATAGATCCGGATGCACTTGCGACCGTGTTTCATCAGCACGGAGATCTTGCTCTCGAGCGGTGGCTCAAGCGGACCCGGCAGAAGAATACGTCCGGGCGTGTGTTCACGGATCAACCCGAAGCAGTTCGAGGGCTTATCGACCTTTTTCGGAAGCTGCCGACGAAGCCCGGACGTGTCGAGCAGGTGAGATTCGATCCGGGTGGAACACAGAGCTTCCACGAGCTAACCGTCTATCGGCGTGACGGACACTTCCTCATCGATACTCATCAGGGAGTAGGTGTCGCGGTGCAGAGCTCGACGGGCGGGCCCCTGGGTAGCGGCTTGGAGAAGCCAGGTGGCCGACAGTCGCCGGTTCTTCAAGAGGGTGTGACCATCTACGTCGACGCTTCAGAAGGTGTATGGCGACGTGGAGGAGGTAAAAGCGCTTCCTCCGGTACGGTGGTCCTGGAAGGCGTTCCGTACCGCGTTCATGCTGGAGTCCCGAGTTTCCACAGCGAGTTTCTGGATACCTATATGCCGACGAAGCCGGGTGATTTTACCGGCGTCTTCGGTGATGAGCACGTCCAGTTCCTCGAGCAGCTCCGGAGCGCTATGGAAGCGGTGTCACAGGGACGAGATGCTTCCGGCCAGACCCGGACACTCCGCGGGCTCGCAAAGTCCGTCGGGGAGAGCGCCGGCGATCACTTCGTTATTAGCATCCATAATGCACGAGAGCTTTTGGGCTTGCTTGCGCAGTCCTCCGGGCGTAACGGGGCGATCGCGAAGGCTGCGGCCGGCGTTCAGAAAGTCCTCCGCGGTGTAACAACGGAAATTGATCATTCGACCACGGCCCCCGGTCTGGTATGCGACCTGTTTGTCGACGAAAACGCAAGCGTTCAACTATTTCCCCTCACGGAGCTAGTCACGGCCGATCGTCTTGAACGACACAGGGTCTTGCTCGATGATATGAAAACCGCGTATTCCGAGCTTGATTCCGAAACCTTCGAAGCCGAAAAAGAACGGCTGTACGAGGTCATTGGCGAGTTGCACCCGAAGCGTTCTCGGGAGCGCGTGGAAGCGGCAGCCGGTGAGGCAGCTTCGACGAAATCCGGTGCGAAGCCCGAAAAAGCCGCGTCGGAGGCCCGGTCGACAAGCGACGCGACGGTGGCATCCGCGCAAGGTCGTTCCGAGAGCGTTTCGGACGACACCGCCGTTTCTTCCGAATCCGCTACCGAGACCGCGGGTGGTCGAACGCATCGTGAGAAGTCGGGAGCCCAAAAGGAAACGGAAACGAAGGGCGCCGGTGAAACCCGCACTCGGCGCGATTCAGGACCCAGCGGCGGCTCTCAAGAGAAGAGTGATGAGAGCCGGGGAGCTCACTCCGGGCGGCGCCGGGCGATTCTTGCTGCTGTGGCACTGCTTTTCGTGGTGGCTCTGTTCGGGACGCTCTTTGCCACGGGTGTTATTGACGGCGGGAGCGACGCGCGTCGGGACTCCGAAGAGGCGCCCACGGCCGAAAGCGCTGAAAACGGTTCCGGAGACGGACAAGCTACAGAGGAAGGTGGGGGGAGTGCCGAGGACGCCGTCGCATCAAACGCCGG
>CAYFQV010000007.1:5419-10188 GCA_964345195.1 uncultured Spirochaetaceae bacterium | reverse complement strand
GCTATCCGGGATTTTATCGATTCCCTGGATCTCGAGAATCCGCCCCCCGGCTTGCAGGCGCGAGAGGGCCCCGACGGTATCATTATTACGATTCTTGACATCATCCGTCTGGCAAATAGAATTGCAGGGGATAACGGGTATCGGCAATTAGGCGCTCCGTCGTCGGCTGGGCCGAACCCGGACTGGATTTACCCTGGAAATGTGTTCGAGTTACCAGACGGATCCAGTTATACGGTCGTGTCCGGTGATACGCTGTGGGATATAACCGGGACTTTCCTCCAGGAAAAGCTGGAACAGCGGTATCGCCGCTATGCTTCTCTCATGGATCGATACCGGTTGCAAGATATGGCGAGGGAGCGTCTCATTGAAGATTTACAGGCCCTCCGAGGTAACTCGCACAGTGAAAACTTTAGAAACGTCATTGACCAGACGATTCAGGAGGTACAAGGTAGTTAATTGGAAGGAAGGGTTCGCTGCAGGTCAGGTCGTAATCGGTGGATTTGTGAGCGCCAATCCGGGGGCGTGCAAATTGAAATTGCTCGCCTAACTGAATATGCTATACTTGTGTGGATTTTCCGTGGGGAAACAGCTTTAAAGGAGAAGGAGTAATCTATGCCAGGTCTTCCAAAGAGTCCGAACGTCTTTCATCCGACGAAACCATCGGCAGTCGGTTCCCGAAATAGTCTCGCGCAAGAAGGGCGGACGCAGAAGGACGAGTATCGACAGATTATTGAAGAAGAGACTGAAAGTGTCCTAAACGACATCGCCGTTAAGCTTCCCAAGGAAGTTCTCGAGCAGATGGAAGTCATGGGCGGTATCAAAGAGAAGCTCTACAACTACGTAAACCAGAACTTCCAGAACATGTTCAACCGGTATATCACCACGTCTGAAGATGAGATGGTGAAGAAGGTCCGGAACTACGTGGACAAAGAGGAAAACAAGGTTCTGGCTCGCTACACGCCCAAAGAGATCTCCGCCATCCTGGACGAGATCGGAGGTGCGGATAAGTTCAACACGGGAGAGCTCGAAAAATCCGTCGTGAATATGTTCGGTCATCTTCAGGGACATATCCAGCGCGGTATGAATGACTTGGAGAACGAAACCAACGCGCTTCTTCGCCAGAAGACGGACGTCGGCGCTTTCATTCGTGGTGAGAATGCATACTCCATCGTCAAGTGTGCGTTTAAGGATAATCTCGCCAAGCCGAAGGTTTGTTCGGATGTCAAGCTTTCGGTCAACATCCTGGACTCTGAGCTGATTAGTCCAATATTCCAGTATCAGGCGACGGTTGAGTATCTCATCAAGGATCAGATTTCTCGCACGATTACTACGCTTGTGGACCGTGAGATCGAGCAGTATCAGGAAGAGCTCGTCGACGAAGGCAAGGAAGAGCTTAGCGACAGCGAGGCCATCTTCGAGAAGATCAAGCGTGTTCCCAACTACACGGATGACGACACCGAGGACGAGAACTCCAATCGGTACAAGTTCATGGCTAAGAACCTCATGGAGAAGATTGAAGGCCTTCGCGCTGAGATCGATCCTGCAGAGTTTGATCCCTTGAACATCCGCGAGAACATCAAGAAGATCATCGATATGGAGAACATTCGGAATCGTGGCTTCAACACGGCGATCAACTCGCTGACGTCCATTTTGGACACCTCGAAGATGGGGTATCAGTACGTTGAGAACCTAAAAAACGCGCGTGAGCTGATCGTTCGTGAGTACGAGGACATGAACTCGGAGAACCTACCGGACGAACGCTACGAGATTCGGCTTAAGTACTTCGATGCCGAGCAGCTCATTAAGGAGCAGCAGGCCTACGATAAGCAGATCGAAGCCTTCAAGAATGAGATCCAGCATCTCTTCGACGTGGTTAACGCCGTCTACGAAAGCGGTAAGTCAAGCTTCCGCGTAGATGATTTCGATGATCTGCAACGCCGGGTACGTGGTCGGGTGCGCCGAGCCCGCGAAGAGCAGAACGAGCCTCTTTACGAGGACATTGAGAAAACGTGGAATGAGATTACGGCCATTCGTGCTGAAGACACAGATGTTGAGAAGCTCAATCGCACCTACCTCTATGAGAAAAACTTGCTGAAGCGGATGATTCAGCGAATCGACGACCGGATACAGCAAGTTTTCGCCCATGAGAATCCGAAGACTCGGGTGATTTTGGATCAGCGGCGTCGGTTCTTGGACCGAGAGTTCGAGAGCTTCGATTACCTGATCAATCCATACCACATCCAACCCGGCTTACTTCTCGACGTGAATATCACGAGTATCAAGCGGAAGAAGTTCACTCTCAACGCCATGGCGAACGTACTCAACGAGTTCCTCCACGGCGTGTCGAAAGGATTCCAGGACGCGGCTTTTGCCTCCTTCAAGCGACGACGCTCCACGGTGCGGGAAGATATTGACCAAACCTTCTCCGGCGAAGCATCGGCACCCTCCGGTGCGGGCGGCATGGCAAGCGGCGGCGGCGAAGAGTCGGCTGATGCCAGTGTAAAGGGCAAGGCCAATGTAACGCCGAGTCAGCGGCGTCAGTCCTCTTCGAGTGATCTTCAAGAGCTTTAGGGTATGGAAAACGATCTAAATCTATTGTCGAGCCGCGCGGGGTTTAACTCCGCGCTGCGCCACTTTAAGACGGTAAACGCCTTCGCCGCGGATATGAACGACGGCTTTAATTTGGCCGACGTCATAAACGAGAGTCTGGCCGAGGGTGCGATTGAGCGCTACCAGGTTCGGGCGGTTTTGAGCGCCCTCCTGGTAGACAAGTTCGGGTATGCCTTCGAAGCCCATAACATGGCGAGCACGGTGGAAAGTGTCGACAAAGTGCTCGAGCGTGTAGAGAGCTGGGGCAATCTGCACATTGTGGTGGCGTACCACCATCCACAAGCCGGATTATTCGTTATTAATCCCAAGAATAAGGCGCACTGGGAAGAGTCTCTGCCGCTCATGAAGGACGAGCTTATTGTTGTGTACGCGGGTTCGCCGGACGGCAGTTTGGAACACAAAACCGTGAGCGGGGCCGTTCAAGACTTCATCAAGCTTCTGTACGGGCGTTCCATTAAAGACAAGAGCGCTTATCTGGCTGAAGGAAAGGTCCAGACGCGAGAGCCGGCGGCCGCAAAGCCGGAAGCAAAGGCTGAGCAAGCGGAAAGCGCCGGAGAGTCTGCTCAGCAGTCCACCGCCGGAGCCGGCGGCAAACGTCGCCGCATTACACCGCGCTATTCCGTGCTCGTCACGAATGAGCTTTTCCACAACGGAAACGTAGAAGCTTGGAAGCAGATCATCGAGAGCTACAAAGCGAAGTATCCTGACCTGGACGTCCTGATCTGGTATGAAAACGAGCGAATCAACGACATCAACTCGCTGTTTAAGTGGGGAAAGGTGAAGCACGGGACACCGATTATGTTCAGCGTCGTAGGCGAGGAGATTAAAGGGGTGTCGAAGCTTCAGCGTTATTTGTACGAGGGTGCCAGTCCCCGCTTCGAAGTATTTCTCAAAGGAGGCGTCGGGCGAACGCTGGATCTTTTCTGAGTCAACACTGCAAGTTGTGTGTGACTCGCTCTGCGCTCGTTTCGATGCGTCGATCAGATATTAACGGACAACGCACCCAAGAGGGCCATTATGGGTAAAATCTATCCCTTCAACAGCTCAGAATACCTTTCAGATCCCGCAATTCTCGAGACGATCGGGAATCGCGGAGTGCGCGTCATGGAGCTCGCCTCTATGGGCGCTCCGATCGCACCCGGTTTCATCATCTCTAACGAGCTACTGAAAGAGATCGTAGAGGATCCGTCCATTGCCTACGATCTGTATCGTGAACCGTTTGCGCGGATGGAGCAGATTCTCGGTAAGCAATTTAATGATAAAGAGAATCCGCTTTTGATCAAGGTCGTTGAGAGCCCAATGTTGAATATAGTGGCTACGAATGCCAGTACGCACAACATTGGAATCGGAGATCACACCGTTGACGGATTCGCAAATTTCGTTGGGGAAGATTTTGCATACCACGAGTACGCGGGTCTCATGCGACGCCTATCACAGCTCGAGTTAAAGACGGATGTGAAAGCGGCGCGGCGAAAAAAGCTGGAATCGTTGGTAGAGAAGATCGATGCAGCTAAGAAGAAGGCCGACTACCTGAAGGTGATTGAAGAGGGAAAGCCACTCTTCCCTGAGGGAATCTTCACCAATACACATGAGCAGCTTCTCTATGTCGTGAAACTCTACGACAGCCTGTTCGAGGGAAGTACCAGTAGCGAAGACTCGGCGTTGCTGATCCAGGCAATGGTTTTCGGCAACTACGGGGACGACAGCGGCTTCGGGAACTTCTTCACCCACGACATAATCACCGGCGAGAACGTGATCACCGGGAGCTACTTCCACAACGCATTTGATGAGCGAGAAAAGGCAGGGGTCGCTCTGTCGAAGATGTCCAAGAAGGTTTACAAGACGCTGCAGGAGATCGGAAGTGAGCTCGAAAAACACTTTCGAGAGATCCGGCGCGTACGCTTCACGATTGAAAACGGCAAGCTGTGGGTAATCGATCAGAACCCGGTACCCAACAAGAGCACACAGGCCGAGATCAAGACGCTGCTTGATCTGAACCGCGCGGGTGTCGTTGATAAGAAATACGTGATCAACGCCATAAAGCCCGGACGTCTTGCCGAGATCCTCCACCCGACTTTGGATAAGAGTTCCGTAAAAAAATTGAAGAAAACGGGCGGCGGTATTGCGGGATCGGTTGGAGCCGCTATCGGACGCGTATT
>CAYFQV010000007.1:3536-5319 GCA_964345195.1 uncultured Spirochaetaceae bacterium | reverse complement strand
ACCGTTAAAGAGGGTGATTACATCACCTTAAACGTTCCCTACTACGATCCTCCAGAGATCTTTTTCGGGAAAGCGGAGCTTAGCAAGCCGACTCCCGAAGGAAGCGGTCTTTTGGAGTTGCTGGACATCGCTCAGGAGTTTATCGGAGAGGGTTTTGATGTCCATGCGAACGCGGATCAACCAAAGGACGCACAGCTCGCACTGACCTTTAAAGCCCACGGGATTGGGCTGTGCCGAACGGAGCACATGTTTTTTGCGGAAGACCGAATCCAGGCGTTTCGGTCCATGATTCTAGCCGAGAGTCGGGATGAACGGGAGAAGACTCTCGAGAAGTTGAAGAAGTACCAGGTGGATGACTTCTATCAGCTGCTCAAGATTATGGACGGAAAGCCCGTAACCATACGTCTTCTCGACGCCCCGTTGCACGAGTTCCTGCCGCACACCCCCGAAAGCATGAAGGAGTTCGTGGCCTTCTACAAGAAACAATACCCGAAGATTACCGAAGCGGAAGTCAAGCAGCGGGCGGATCTGCTGAACGAGTTCAATCCAATGCTCGGGCATCGCGGGGTTCGGGTGGCCATCTCCTATCCCGAGATTTACAACATGCAGGTAAAAGCGATCTTCGAAGCCTCTTACAAGTTGCAGAAAGAAGGCAGCAAGCCGATTCCAGAGATCATGATTCCGTTGGTGATGACTGCCAATGAGATCAAAACGGTGCGCAACGGAAAGCGGATCGAAGGAAAGGCTATCGTTGGGGTGAAGGAGATCGAGTCCGAGGTGCGGAAGGCCGTTGGTGCGAGCAAGCCGGTACACTACCGGGTCGGCACCATGATCGAGCTTCCCGCAGCGGCGCTTCAGGCGGATAGAATCGCCCGGTATGCCGACTTCTTTAGCTTCGGTACCAACGATCTGACGCAGACGACGAACGGTCTCTCCCGGGATGACTTTAACAACTTCTTCTCGGATTACAACGAGTTCGATCTCCTTGAGGAGAATCCCTTCAAGGTGCTGGGAGAGCAGGTCAAAGAGGTGATTGCAATCGCGACCGAGCGTGGCCGTCTTACCAGGCCGGACTTGATTGCGGGTATTTGCGGCGAGCACGGTGCTGAGCCGGCGAACATTCCGTTCGTGAAAGAGACCGGACTGAACTACGTGTCGTCATCGCCGTACGGTATTCCGATCGCAAAGCTGGCGATTGCGCAAATGAACTCGCAAGAGCAGCGGGACTGAGCCGCGGCTATGCCGGCATGAAGCAGCGTGCCTGGGTACTCGACGAGAGCGTGTCCAGAAGGTGCAGCTTGATGGTTGCTTCGGGTACCCAGGTGCTGTTCGTGTAGTTTACAAGAAGGTACAGGAACTCTTGATGACTCACGTACAGGCTTCCCTCGTGCGCCCGTCCCGGTGCTTGTAGCTGCTCACCGAAGAGGGTGTGCTGAATAGCACGGTCAAGGTGCTCGCTTCCGCTCTGGTAGTGGCGGTAAGCTTTGTGTTCGAAGCTGTCCGGTGAGGGGATGTAGTATTTCTCGATCAGCATGTTCTGCAGAAAAGATCGGGCAAAGCTGTGTAAGGCTTTGAGATCGCCGTCACGCCGCACAGTGGGGCCGACGGACTCCAGTAGCCCAGTCGTTCGGAAAAGGCTGTCCTTGCTGTAACGAACAGCTTGTCGGTACCGTAAGCGGGGGGTACCCTCTTGGCGCTGATGTACATTCTGAAGCCCATACTGATAGTAGATATAGATACCGTCTAAGAGACGTTGAGCAGCTTTTCGGTATTCACGGCCGCT
>CAYFQV010000007.1:1299-3436 GCA_964345195.1 uncultured Spirochaetaceae bacterium | reverse complement strand
GTATTCAAAAGGTGAGCTGCCGACGGACGGCGGCTACATTGTGAGCTCCTTCTTCGATGATTCATCAACGTACACGAAATATGAGGTGACTTCCTACAACAACGTGAAAGACATCTTTGTGAATGATGATGGTCTGACCTTTCAGGCGGATGGTATGAAGATATTTGTGCTTGTGGAGCCCGCCAATTACGCGAAGAAGCACATTGAGCCGACGTACCGAGACAGCTTCCACTCGATTCCGTATCGCTTGAAAGAGCTAGATGTGTTCACCTCTCGGCGGCAGGACAGCATTATGGTTGGAAAGGAGCCGGTAATGTCTTACGGCTCTTTCACTGTCTTGAAAAGTGTTGGCAGCAATTTCTCGTATGTCTTCTACATGAGTGACGACGTTGAAGAGTCGATCGAGAAGTTCTTTGCCGATTCGCTCTGGAAGGACGCCCGAATTCCGAAAGGCGACGCTCAAAGCGCGGCAAAAACAATTCGGGAACGCTTCTCTCAGATTGTTGTGCGATAATTTCCGCGCCGCTTTCGGTTAACTGCCGACAGCGTAACGGCGACTGCTTTTCGAGTAAGAGCTTGTACCGTCGAAGAGGATTCGTCAGGTGAGAGCTTATTGATTCGAACATGAAAAAGGCCCCGGGGTTGTCCCCGGGGCCTTTTTGTAAGCTCTCATTCATGCTGCACTCTTGTGCCGGAGTGCCACGAACCTGTGAGTCTGCGGCATTCTCAGTCGCGAACCCCACACGGCATGCTCAGGCTAATCTGCGCCATTCTCCGAGAGATCCTTATAGATGTGCCACTGGTCCTCGACTTGATCCTGGGCTTTCTCGAGGAGATTCGCCGCGGTTTCCGGCTGGCTCTGCTTGAGCGAGCGGAAACGGATCTGCTTGTACATGTAATCCTCGAGAGAGGTTGAGGGCTCTTTTGAATCGAGCTGGAAGGCGTTCTTGCCCTCTTCCTTGAGTCGCGGGTCGTAGCGGAACAAGGGCCATACACCGCTCGTAACGGCTGCCTTTTGATGGTCCATCCCATGGGACATGTTGATGCCGTGAGCGATACAGTTGGAATAGGCAATAATGATCGAGGGGCCGTCGTAGGACTCGGCTTCCAAGAACGCCTTGATAGTCTGGTTCCTGCTGTAACCCATGGAGACTCGGGCCACATAGACGTAGCCGTAAGTCATGAGCATTCGACCAAGGTCCTTTTTCTGGACGTTCTTCCCGCTGTAGGCAAATTTGGCGATCGCACCAATCGGCGTCGCCTTGGATGCCTGCCCGCCGGTGTTGGAGTAGACCTCGGTATCGAGGACCAATACGTTCACGTTGCGACCGGAGGCGAGTACGTGGTCCAGACCTCCGTAGCCGATGTCGTAGGCCCAGCCGTCGCCGCCGACGACCCAGACCGACTTCTTAATCAGATAGTCCTTCATTGACGCGAGCTCTTCCACTTCGGGACCACCGACCGATTCGAGTTGTTTCATGAGATCGGTGACCCACTGGCGCTGATCCTCGATTGACTCCGGCGTGTCTTGCGTGTTGCTGCGAATCTTCTGTAGGAGCTCGGGATCAACACCCTTCGGTGTTTCCTTAATGAGCCGGTCGATGAGCTCCATGCCGTACTGGGCCATTTTGTCCGCTGTCAGTCGCATGCCGAAGCCGAACTCCGCTGCGTCTTCGAAGAGCGAGTTCGACCAAGCCGGACCACGTCCGTCGGCGCGGGTCTTGTACGGATGCGTAGGAAGGTTTCCGCCGTAGATAGACGAACAACCCGTTGCGTTGGCAATTACGGTGCGGTCACCGAAGAGCTGGGACATGAGCTTTACATACGGGGTCTCTCCACAACCGGCGCAGGCACCGGAGAACTCGAAGAGCGGCTCGAGAAACTGTGAGCCCTTCGTGGTTCGACGATTGATCTTGCTCGGGTCGAGATTTGGAAGTGACTGGAAGAACTCCCAGTTCTCTTTCTCTCGTTCGCGAACCGGAAGGAGATCCTTCATGTTGATCGCCTTGTGATCGGTTTTCTGACCGTCCACCTTCTTAAATGCGGGGCAGATGTTTACGCAGATGCGGCAGCCGGTGCAGTCCTCCGGTGCAATCTGTACGGTGTATTTGAGGCCTTTCAGGTCTTTGCCCTTGGC
>CAYFQV010000007.1:0-1199 GCA_964345195.1 uncultured Spirochaetaceae bacterium | reverse complement strand
ACGGGCGGCTGAATGGCCAGATCACCCTCGGTCGATCCGGGATGCGCCACTTTTTCGGTGGCCTCGGAGGCGGCATCTACAGTGGCAATGTTGAGATCAACGATCTCTTGTCCCTTTTTCCCGTAGGTCTTCTTGATCGAGTCTTTGATCAAGTTGATTGCTTCGTCTTCGGGTAGCACTCCGGAGATTTTGAAGAAGGCGGTCTGCATGATCACGTTAATACGGTTTCCCATGCCCATGTCGAAGGCGATCTTGTCCGCGTTGATCACGTAGAAGTTCAGCTTCTTGTCGATGATCTGTTGCTGCACTTCGGTGGGAAGATGTCCCCATACTTCTTTGGCGCTGTAGGGCGCATTCAAAAGGAAGGTCGCCCCGTCCTCAGCGTTGGGCAGCATGTCAAACTTCTCGAGGAAGGAAAACTGGTGACATGCGACGAAGTTCGCCTTATCAATGAGGTACGTGCTCTTGATCGGCTGCTTGCCGAAGCGGAGATGGCTCACTGTGCGCGCCCCGGCCTTCTTGGAGTCGTAGACGAAGTAGCCTTGCGCGTAGTTGTCGGTGTTCTCTCCGATAATCTTGATGGAGTTCTTGTTCGCCCCAACCGTACCGTCGGAGCCGAGGCCGTAGAACAAGGCGCGGTGGAAGCTTTTGTCCGCCGGGCGGTAGTTCTCGTCCCAGGGAAGGCTGGTGTTGGTGACATCGTCATTAATGCCGATGGTGAAGTGATTCTTCGGCGTGGCCTCTTTGAGATTGTCCAACACAGCCTTTGCCATGCCGGCGTTGAACTCGTTGGAGCCGAGGCCGTAACGTCCGCCGACGATCGCGGGGCGTTCGGAGAAAGGCGCGGTCCCTTCAGTTGCCATGGAGTCGATTGCGGAGATCACATCTGAGAAAAGTGGCTCACCGTAAGTCCCGGGCTCCTTCGTACGGTCGAGAACGCTGATTGCCTTTACCGTTGACGGGAGTGCCTTGCTCAGGTGCTCAACGGAGAAGGGGCGGTAGAGGCGGACCTTCACGAGGCCAACCTTCTCGCCGTCGTCGACAAGGTGCGACACGGTTTCGTCCATGGCTTCAGCGCCGGAGCCCATCATGACGACGACACGCTCTGCATCCGGGGCGCCTACGTACTGGAAAAGCTCATAGGAACGGCCGGTAAGCTTCTCGAAGCGGCGCATGGCATCTTCCACAATGCCGGGAGT
>CAYFQV010000006.1:26053-41563 GCA_964345195.1 uncultured Spirochaetaceae bacterium | reverse complement strand
GTAGCGCCGTCTGCGAACGTTCGGCGTCACCGCAGCCACTTCCAGCGCGGCGCGCAGGCCGGCGAAGTCCGGTCGCTCCGCCTCAAAGGAGAAGCGGCGCGTGCCCACATCGTCGAGATAGTGGGCGTCGGAGTTTGTGACGTGTGGGTAGACGCCGGTCTCGAGGGGGCAGGGTTCCTTTGTAACCTCGACGGCGTCGTATGCCCCCGGGGGAAGGAAGCCGAGTTGGGACCAGACGCTGTGCATGCTCCGGTCGATGTGCGCGGGAATAAATAGGCCGCCGAGGGCGTGACATCGATCCATGGTCTCCTCCATGCTCCAACTCACGGCGCTGACCAGGTATTTGTCCAGCTCTCCGAGGATCACCTCGTCGACATCCACGTACACTTGGTCGCCGAAGCGCTCCGGGTCGTTTGGAATGTCCGGAAGCGCGCCATAGATCGCGTGACTCATGGAGAGGGCGTTATCCACGCCGGCGAAGATGCACAGGACGTGGAGCTCTTCCCGGGTGGTCACCTCCATGCCGAAGCCGGCACCGATACGCTCCCGCTGGCAGGCGTCCCGGAACGGGGCTGCATTCATGGCACTGTTGTGATCGGTCAGGCAAATGAAATCCAGACCGCGGCGCCGAGCCAGGCGCGCAACGGCCGACGGCGAGCTCTCCAGGTCGCCGTCGGGGCTGAGACAGGAATGAATATGCAGGTCCGCCGCGAAGGTCACCGACACGCTACTCAGTGGGCGGTTCCGACTCGGAACCGGCCGCCGATTCGCCTGCGCCGAGAGCGGTGTAGATCTCTCCGCTCACCGTGAACTGATCCTTGCCGGTAACGAAGACGCCGATCTCTTGTTCTCGAGCGGCGCTGAGCATGTCGTCCGGGATCGGCCGGTCGTTGCAGATGACCATGGCGGAGATGTCCGCCATAGCGCACACCGCAACGGCGTTCTTGTGCGCCTGGATGGTAATGAGCAGACTCTTGCCGGTGCCGTGGGCCATAACATCGCTGAGTAGATCCGAGGTATAGCCGGAGGTGACCGGCGTTTCGGTAAAGCCTTCCTGAACGCAGTGGTATCCGAAGGACTCTGCGAGCTCTGTGATGTTCACTGAGAGCTACCTCCTTATTGAGCTTATTGAGACGATCCGGATGTGCTTGGACCCGCAGCTGGTTTTGCGTTGTCGGGCAGGGGAAGGCGGATAATAACGCGAACGACGGTCCCGGCTTTCCCACTATCAATGTCGAACTCGTCCGAGACCCGGCGCGCGTTCGGTAGTCCCATCCCGGCCCCGAAGCCGAGCGAGCGAACCCAGTCCGTCGCGGTAGAGAATCCCTCTTCCATGGCGGCCTGTACGTCCGGTATGCCCGGGCCGGTATCCTTTGCCGTAACGCTTACACTATCTCCCTGCCACTGGAAGCTAATCGTGCCACCGGTGGAATGAACCACCTGGTTGAGCTCGAGCTCGTAGGATGCCACGGCTACTCGACGGACCAGTTTGGGCTCCAAGCCGGCCTCCTTCAGGATCTTCTTGATCTCCAGTGATGCCTTCCCCGCGTTCTCGAAGTCGAAGGTTCGCGTCTTGAACTCCCGGTACACTCCCGTCTCTCCCGGTTCAGGGGCGGAATCACCACTCGCGGCTTCTTCGAGCTGCTCAACGTGCTTGTTGACCTCCAGTAGTAGAGCCACAATGACGTCTCGGCTCGTGAGAATTCCTACCAGTTCCTTGTCTTTGTTTAGTATGGGAAAGCGGCCGAACTTGTACTTGTCCAAGTAGGAGATTCCGAAAGAGAGCGGCATATCGTCCTCGAGAACAATGAGGTTTCGGGTCATCCGCCCTTCCGCCGGATCGTCTATATAGTCGCCGTCCAGAGCGCGCAGAATGTCGTCCATGCTGACCATGCCAAGTAGGCGATGCCCCTCGGTGATCGGAACTCCGGTTATTCCGTTCTCTTTCATGATTGCCTGTGCAGCTCGTAGGGAGCTGTCCGGCCCTACAGTCAGCAGCTCGGTCGTCATCACATCCTTGATTTTCAGGCGGAAGATCAGTTCGAGAACGAAGGGCGGGGAGTCGTCGGCATCAATCGGAATCGTTGTCATTGGCGGTACCTTCCCAGCGGCTATCCCGTCATCTCACTCCCGGGCCTTTCCGAATTATCACCGGCATCCGTGTCGTTACCGGTATCCTGGTGCTTCTCCTTGAGCTGATCCACGCTAAGCTGTCGGTTACCGGGTTTTCGCATGCGAACGAGGTAGACGAGATTCTCGATCTCGAGGCCGATGTTCATGTTATGCACGGTGCATTGGATCGGACACTCATCGTGGTCGCACTTGCCCGCACATTTGAGCTCAACCGCGGCAAAGTTCAGAAAGCCGCGGATCCCCGCATTCAGCATGGTATCGAAGACCGTTGTTGCCTGGCTGTTGGGAACCGCTACCACCCCGACCTCGATTCCATGCTGCCGTATGAAACCGGTAAGCTCCGACATGGGCAGGATCGGAACCTCCGCGTCCCGATCTATCTTTTCGGGGTCGGCGTCGAAACCCGCAGCCACCTGAATGCCCTCTTTCGGGAAGTCTCGGTATGCGATCATAGCGCTGCCGATCCGGCCGCAACCGACAACGATTACCTGCTGTACCGCTCGTTTCCCCAGGACCGACGAGATCTCGTTGATCAGAACGTCGACGTTGTAGCCGCCGCGCTTGTTACCGGAGATGCTGAGCGTCGAGAAGTCCTTTCGCACAACCGCCGGCGTCACCCCAATGGCGTCTCCGAGATTGTTGGAGAAGATCTTGACGAACCCGAGCGTTTTGAGCTGCTCGAGAACCCGCAAATACCGAGCAAGGCGAAGGACGATTCCTTGGTTCAATGCTGAATCCATTATTGCGCTCTCGTTCACATTAAGTTAAACTTTGTAATTATAATCGCATATTCAACAAAAGACGTGCAAGACGTTTTTTTATTGTGCAGGGCTTGTCAAAAAAGCGGCTGCTGAATACAATAAAAAAAGATCGATTGCAGCGTGAGTATCCAGCGTGAGTATCCATTGAAGCGTGAATACGAGTTTCGACGCGCTGCTTCTGTAGCGAGCCGCGGACTTACGCCGGCCGGCTGCGTGAAAACAGAGGAGGTCCCATGTCATCCGCAACGCAGGAAGACGTGCAACTACCGGCAGATGTCCAGCAGTTCATTGAGGAATGGAAGGACGAACCGGGAAATCTGATCATGGTGCTCCACGCCGTACAGGAGCATTACGGCTATGTGCCGCGGGAAGTCGCCATGAAGCTCGCGAAGGAGCTCGAAATTCCCTTGGCCAAGATCTACGGGGTGATCACCTTCTATCACTTTTTCAAAACCGTGAAACCCGGTCGTAACAAGATGGCGGTATGCATGGGCACCGCATGTTACCTCAAGGGGGCCAAAGACATCATCGACGAGGTGGGCAATCTCCTGGATATCGATGTAGATGAGACCACCGAAGATGATGAGTTCACCATGGAGGCGGTCCGCTGCGTCGGTTGCTGCGGTCTCGCGCCGGTAGTCACCGTCAACGGCGAGGTCTACGGCAAGGTTAACAAGGACCGGCTTCCCGAGATCATCGCGAAGTATCGCGAGAAGTAGTGCACTACACCGTGTGTGATTACGTGCTGGATTTGTTTCAAAACGCCCTCGAAGCGGGTTCCGAACGAACGCATGTGAGCTTTCGGGAGACACGATCGAAACCGGCGACCGAAGCCTCCCGCGTTGCAGTTGAGATTCGGGATACCGGTCGCGGGATGACTGCCGAGCAGCAAGGCCGGGCCATGGATCCATTCGTGACGGACGGCGAAAAGCATCCCGGCCGGCGCGTCGGTTTAGGTTTGCCCTTTCTGGCGCAAATCGTCGAGGCAACCGACGGTCACATGGAGCTGACGTCCGCACCGGGGTCGGGTACTCGCCTTGCCTTCGAGCTCGACGCCGCCCACATCGACGCGCCGCCGCTGGGAGACCTGCCGGCGACCTTCATGCAGATGCTGTGCTTCGAAGGTGAATACGAACTTGAGATCGAGCGAGAACTGAGTGAGCGTAAGCCCGAATACGACGTTCGCGCTTACCGGCTTTCGCGGCACGAGTTGCGGGACGCCCTCGGCGAGCTGGAGACGGCGGCGTCACTGACATTACTGCGGCAATACCTACTGCAGCAAGAAGCACAGCTGCACAATGCGGAGGATTAAATCATGGCAAAGATGACCCTTGATGATCTCAAACGCTTGCGAGAGGACAAACGGCGAGATTTGGAAATGCGCGACACGCAGAACAAGGCCGTGCAGATCATTGTTGGAATGGGAACGAGTGGGATCGCAAACGGCGCAAAGGAAACGCTACAGGCGTTCCTCGATGAGCTGGAGAAGGAGAACCTAAGCACCGTCGCGGTTCGCCAGACCGGCAGTCTCGGTCTCGATCACGCGGAACCCACGGTAGAAGTCCGAACACAGGACATGCCGACGGTCATCTACGGCAAGGTCGACCCCGAGGTCGCCCGCCGAATCATTCATACACATATTGTTGGGAAGCAGTTGCTCGAGGATCACATCTACGACCGGCCCGCTCCCGACATCGTACAGGAGTAAGAAATGGCATTCTCCCAATACGTCCTCGTATGCGGCGGCACAGCATGCATGTCCAGCAACGCCGATGACATCTACCACAATATTGTTCGGGAAGTAGAGCGGAACGCGTTGGCCGACACCGTGCAAGTGGTTCGCACCGGTTGTTTCGGCTTCTGTGAGCAGGGGCCGATCGTGAAGGTTCTTCCCGAGGAGGCCTTCTACGTTCAGGTCAAGCCGGACGACGCCGCGGAGATCGTCTCTGAGCAGTGTGTTAAAGGCCGACCGGTCGACCGGCTGCTCTACCGTGAAGAGGAGCACAAGGAGCACGCGCGGATAGAGGAAATGAGCTTCTATCAAAAGCAGTTTCGAATTGTTTTGCGAAACTGCGGATTCATCGATCCTGAAAGCATTGATGAGTACATTGCGCGGGACGGCTACGCCGCGTTGGGAAGGGTGGTCTCGGAGATGACCCCGGAAGACATAATCGCGGAGCTGAAGGCTTCGGGCTTGCGCGGTCGTGGCGGCGCCGGCTTTCCTACCTGGAAAAAGTGGCAGTTCTCCATGCAGGTCGAGGACGATACGAAGTACGTCGTGTGCAACGCCGACGAAGGTGATCCGGGCGCGTATATGGACCGTAGTGTTCTCGAGGGTGATCCGCACTCGGTGCTTGAGGCCATGGCGATCGCGGGATACACGGTCGGCGCTTCACGGGGATTCATTTACGTCCGCGCGGAGTATCCGCTGGCAATAAATCGTTTGAAGAAGGCGATTGCGGATGCAACGGAGTACGGCCTCCTCGGGGATAACATCCTCGGCGGCGATTTCTCCTTCAGTATCGAGATTCGTCTCGGGGCCGGCGCCTTCGTCTGTGGTGAAGAGACGGCGCTGCTTGCGTCAATTGAGGGTGAGCGGGGTATGCCGCGACCTCGGCCGCCGTTTCCGGCGGTCAAAGGTCTCTGGGATCAGCCGACGGTCATCAACAACGTTGAGACCTACGCCAACATTCCGGTTATTCTCACCCGGGGTGGTGACTGGTTCGCAAAAGTGGGAACCGAGGAATCAACCGGCACCAAGGTCTTTGCGCTTACCGGGAAAATTAACAACTCAGGGCTCATAGAGGTTCCCATGGGGACGCCGCTGCGGGACATTGTCTACAGTATCGGCGGTGGCATTCCCAATGAGCGGGCATTCAAAGCGGTACAAACCGGCGGGCCGTCCGGTGGCGTTGTAACCGCGGACTACATCGATACACCGATCGATTACGAGCATCTTCAAGAGCTCGGCTCGATCATGGGCTCCGGCGGCATGATCGTCATGGACGAAGACGACTGCATTGTCGACGTTGCCAAGTTCTACCTTGGTTTCACGGTTGACGAGTCCTGCGGGAAGTGCGCGCCCTGCCGGGTAGGGGGGCGAAAGCTGTACAACATTCTCGACCGCATATCCAAGGGGCAGGGAAGCATGGAGGACTTGGATCGAATCGAGTCGATCAGTTATGCCATGCAGCGAGCGTCTCTCTGCGGACTCGGCCAGACGGCGCCGAACCCGGTGGTCTCGTCACTGACATACTTCAAGGATGAGTACCTCTCCCATATTCAAGATAACAGTTGTCCCGCCGGTTCCTGTAAGGATCTGGTAAAGTATTACATCCTTCCGGACAAGTGCATTGGTTGCACCCTCTGCGCCCGGAACTGCCCGGTCAACTGCATAAGCGGTGAGAGAAAAAAGACTCACGTCATTGATCAAAGCATCTGCATTAAGTGCGGCAAATGCTACGAGGTCTGCAAGTTCGGCGCGGTCGTGAGACAGTAGCGCCGGAAAACTGAGCCAGGAGATACCGATGAGCATGATTACGTGCGAAGTGAACGGAATAGAAGTCCAGGTTGAGCAGGGAAGCTCAATGCTCGACGCCGCCCGGAATGCGAACGTCAACGTTCCGGTGCTCTGCTACCACCCCGATCTCCCCGCCTGGGGTGCGTGCGGCCTCTGCGTTGCCAAAGTCGAGGGTTCTCGGAAGATGATGCGCGCCTGCGCCACGGAAGCGACCGAGGGCATGAAGATCCTCACCCACGATCCGGAACTACACCAAGTTCGCCGGACGACTCTGGAAATGATTCTCTCGACGCATCCAAACTCCTGCCTCACTTGCGGCCGAAACGGAACCTGTGAGCTGCAGCGCTTAGCCGCGGAGTTCGGGATCCGCGAAATGCCGTATGAGATGAACGTCCCGGAGATCGAGCAGGATACGTCTACACCGTCGATCGTGCTGAACCCCGAGAAATGCGTGAAGTGCGGTCGCTGCGTCAACGTGTGCCAGGAAGTACAGGGCGTCTACGCTCTGGAGTTTCTGGACCGTGGCGACGGCGTGCGGATGGCCCCCGCGGCGGACGTGGCGTTGAATGACAGTCCGTGTATCAAGTGCGGGCAGTGCTCGGCGCATTGTCCGGTTGGGGCGATATTCGAGAAGGACGATACGAAGCAGGTCTTCGACGCCGTGCGGAACCCGAACCTGCGCAAGGTTGTGCAGATTGCTCCGGCGGTTCGCGTCTCTCTCGGTGAGTCTTTCGGCATGGCTCCCGGTGAGCTCACGACCGGCAAGATATATGCGGCGCTTCGACGCCTGGGCTTCGACGTTGTGTTCGACACCAACTTCGGCGCGGACCTCACCATCATGGAGGAGGCAACCGAGTTCGTGCAGCGCTTTGCCCACGGAAAGGGAGTATTGCCGCTGGTTACAACGTGCTGTCCCTCCTGGGTCGACTACATGGAGAAGTTCTATCCGGAGATGATCCCACACTTCTCGACCGCCAAGTCACCCATGATGATGCTCGCCGCCATGACCAAAACCTACTACGCGCAGAAAGAGGGATTGCAGGCCTCGGATATTTTCCACGCGTCTGTCATGCCCTGCACTTCCAAGAAGTACGAGATCTCCCGAGGCGACGACATGTGGTCCTCCGGAGCGCAGGACATTGATGTCTCGATCACCACCCGAGAGCTTGCGCGTATGATCAAAGCTGCAGGTATCGACTTCGCCAATCTGGATGATGAAGAAGCTGATTCCGCGCTGGGAGTTTACAGCGGTGCCGGAACCATCTTCGGTGTCACCGGCGGTGTCATGGAGGCGGCGCTTCGCACCGCTCACTACATGGTTACCGGCAAGGAGTGGGAGCACATCCAGTTCGAGGATGTCCGCGGGCTGGACGGCGTGCGCGCCGCCGACATAAACATTGAGGGCACGGAGGTCCGTGTGGCCATTGCGCACAACACGTCGAACGTGGCCAAGGTGATCGACCAGGTGAAGGCGGCTCAGGAAGCCGGAGAAGAGCTTCCGTATCACTTCATTGAGGTCATGGCCTGCCGTGGCGGATGTATCGGCGGAGGCGGGCAGCCCTACGGTGCGACCGATGAGATTCGAAAGCAGCGCGTCGCCGGCTTGTACCGTGACGACGTGGAACACAACTTGCGCATGTCCCACCACAACCCCGCCATCAAGACGCTGTACGACGAGTTTCTCGGTGAGCCGCTTTCTGAGCAGTCACACAGCTACTTGCATACCCACTACACGGCGCGGCCGGTGTACAGTCGTTAGCGACGAATACTCGGCGCCGGCCGGTGCGCCGGCGCCCCGCCCCCCCGCAGGGGCCGCGCCCGTCCGCCGATTCCGCGGGCATCACGAAGTGCGTTACCTGACAGTTCCGAACAAATGCGTTACGCTATATCCGTACGAGAAACGTGAGGTATTGCCAAATGGATCACCCGCGCGGCGTCTTGCGGGGCAGCGACATCATCTATGAACGTTTGAGCTCTCTTACCAAAGAGAACGACCGCTTGAGAGCCGAGCTGAATCGTTCAGAGGAGTCCCGGGCGGAGTTGTACCGGCTTCTCAATCAGGATCCCCACACCGGCTTGCCCATTCGCCGGGTTTTCGACCGCGACCTGGCCGCGGTTCTCAACTCCGACTACCGGGACGTCGGAATTGCGGTTCTGCGCTTGGACAAAGCCTACGACCGCATTCGCAACTCTCGGGATCGCAGCCGCGTTCTGCTTTTCAAGACCGCCCTTCGAATTCAAGGGATCGTTGGTGACAACATCTACCAATCCGATCGCCTGGATGAGTTCTTTCTGATCATTCCCGGCGTTGCATCGGAAACGGCTCTGCAGACCTACGCTCGCAATCTGGCACGGGCGGTTTCGGAACCACACGAGCCGCCGGCATCGGATGTGGCCTTCGGCTGCCATATTGGCCTTGCGCGCAACGAGGGCGGGACCGCTTCGGTCCACGACCTGGTGGGAAACGCCTACATTGCGCTCAATGCCGCCGAAAGTCGCGGCAGCGATAACCTGTTGTATACCGCCGATCTCGGCGAGGCCTTTCGGCGCAGCGAGCTCGTGGAAAAGGAGCTCCGCCGAGCCATCCAGAACGGGTTTGATGAATTCTCCATGAGGTACCAGCCCTTCGTAAACCCCGACGGAAAGATCACCGGCGCCGAGGCGCTGATTCGTTGGAACAACCCAACCGTGGGTGCCGTCGGACCGGACCGCTTCATTCCACTCGCCGAGGAGACCGGCGACATACGGCTGATCGGCCAATGGACCCTCTACAACGCCTGTAGACAGCTGGTAACTTGGTGGAGTCGGGTGCAGCACCCCATGCAGATCTCGGTGAACCTCTCATCGTCGCAGTTCAAGGAGCACGATCTTGTCGATCGTATTGAGGGAGTCTTAAAGGCACTGCGGCTCGAAGGGAATGCGGTCAAGTTGGAGCTGACGGAAACCGCGGTCATGCAGGATCCCGTTCAGGCCATTCTGGTCATGGACCGACTCCGGCGACAGGGGATTCGAATCTCCATTGACGACTTCGGCACCGGATACTCATCCCTGAGCTACCTCAAGCAGTTTCCCGTACAGACGGTCAAGATCGACAAGTCCTTCGTGGAGGGAATCGGGGTGAGCGAGAACAGTCGCGAGATCGTCAAAGCGATTATCTCCATGGCGAGCAATCTGCAAATGGAAACCCTTGCCGAGGGGGTTGAGACGAAAGACCAGTTTGATTTTCTCCTTGCCGAAGGTTGCGATCACGTACAAGGCTACTACTTCTCACCTCCCGTGGACGGTAGTACCTTCGCCGCCTATCTAGACGGCGGGGCCCATCTGTTCGGCGGGCACGAGGCGGCGCCGGTGCAGCTCCCCGTTCATGCGCAATACAGTGTGTCCGAGGAGCCCGCCGCCTTGGAGCCGCTTATGGAGGCGGTCACGCCGTCGGCACAACAATCATCCGCTTCCTCGGATACATGACGGTATGGGGTCCATCTGTCTCAGCCTCACGCAGCCCACATTGGAAGAGAACCTGCGTTGTGCCGTCGATCAGGCCCGGTGGATCCACATGGTTGAGCTTCGGGCCGACTTCCTTGCCGCCACCGAACGGAGCGGCCTTGCCGAGTTTCCCGAGCGCTTGCGGCAAGGGCTCGGCCGCCCGCTAGACAGCATTCTGACCGTCCGCAGACAGAGCGACGGCGGACACTTCACCGACAGCGAGCAGGATCGCCGTACCCTGCTCGCCGAGGCGCTGAAGGGGGGCTTCAGCTACATAGATCTCGAGGATGATGTATACACGGAGTCGCCCATGCCTGCGGTGCTTGCCGAAGCGCGCCGGCGCGGTACGGCTCTGGTCCGATCCATCCACGACTTTGCCGGAACACCTGCGACCATTGTTCCCACCATGCTGCGAATGGGGCGTGACGGCACCATTCCCAAGATGGCGGTGACACCGCGGGACGCGGAAGAGCTCCTTGCGCTGTTCCACGCCTACGACGCCTTGGCGGGACGCCCCTTCGTCCTCCTGGGCATGGGCCGGCTTGGCAAGTCGTCTCGCGTACTATCACTCGCCTACGGCGCGCTCTGGACCTACACCTCCGCGCCTGAAGCGGCGGCCGCCGCGCCCGGGCATACCACGCCGCAGGAGATGGCGGAGCGCTACGCCGCCGCCGGCTGTAGCCGAGATACCGCGGTTTTCGGGGTCGTCGGGTCGCCGATCGGACACTCCAAGTCTCCGCAGTTTCATAACGCCGTGTTCCGCGAGCGTGGGATGGACGCGCTGTATCTTCCCTTCGAGGCGAAAGACTTCCCGAGTTTCATGCGTCTTGCCGAGCATTTGGGGGTCCGCGGACTCTCCGTCACAATACCGCACAAGGCCGCTGCAGCGGCGTGGGCCGTCGAATCGGCCGGCGCCGATCCCGCCGTCGAGGCCACCGGCGCTTGTAACACACTACTGCGGGACCCCGCATCCGGCGGATGGCGCGGCGTCAACACCGACATTGTTGGGTTCCTTGCACCCCTGGAGGCCGCGACGGCGGGCGCGGGGCTCCCGGCGGAGGCGGTGCTTGTCGGCGCCGGCGGGGTTGCCCGTGCCGCGCTTTACGCCCTCGCGGAGCGTGGTATCCGCGTCTTGCTTCTCAACCGGACACTCCCGCGCGCTCGAGAGCTGGCGGATCGGATGAACCGGCATTTCGGTGGAGGGGAGAACGGCGAGCTCCTCGTCACGGCGGCGCCGCTCGCGCCGGAGTCCCGTGAGCTCATGCGCAGCTACGCCGGACTCATTGTGCAGACCACCAGCGTCGGCATGACGCCGAATCAGGACGCCGACCCTATTGCCTTCTACGAGTTCGCGGGGACGGAGCTCGTGTACGATCTCGTCTACACGCCCGAGGTTACCCAAATGATGACTCGCGCCGCCGGCGCGGGATGCCGTACGGTATCCGGGCGGGACATGTTCATCCGGCAGGCCGAGGAGCAAGCCCGCCTCTTTTGCGATCCGGCGCTACCGTCCGGATGAGTCTTCCTGCACGGCACGCTCCTGCAGCGTGCGCAGGGCGATCCACGCCATCAAGCCCGCGCCGATAGGAAGCGCTGCCTCGCTCGGCTTGAGCCGCGGCGAATGTAGCGGGGGCGGGGAGGGCTCGGCGTCGAAGTCCGTAATTCCCAGGTTGTAGAAGCAGCTCGGCACCTCTTGCGCGTAGTAGGCGAAGTCTTCGCCCCCCATGGTCATGGGCAAGTTGATAAGCTTGTCTTCGCCGAGATACTCCCCGGCGAAGCGTCGGCTGTCGGCGCTTACATCCGGATTATTGATCAAGGAGGGGAAGCCGTGGGTGATCTCCACGTCGCAACTGCCGCCGTAGCCCTGCGCCACCGACTGCGCCATGGTGCGGATCAGCTTGTGCGCCTTCGCGCGCCATGACTCGTCACTGCTGCGAAAGGTGCCGTGAAGCTCGACCGTGTCGGGGATAATGTTGGTGGCGCCGTCGGCGTGCACCCGGCCTATCGAGAGCGCCGTGGGGGCGCCGCGGGGAGCGTTGCGGCTGACGACGCTCTGCAGGGATGTTATGAGCTGAGCGGCGATCACGACCGGATCCACGAGCTCCTCTGGGTGCGCGGCGTGTCCGCCGCGGCCGTTGACGGTGAAATGGAGATCGTCGACCGAGGCCATGAAGGGACCGGAACGGAAGCCCGCCGTTCCGACCGGCAGCTCCGGATTTATATGTTGGCCGATCGCCGCGCGTGGTACCGGAGCTTGGAGAACTCCGTCCCGTATCATGGATGCCGCCCCGCCGGGGAGCTTCTCCTCGGCGGGCTGGAAGATCACGCGTATGGTTCCGGCCTGCTCCTGCGGATGCTCCACGAAGAATCGGGTTGCCCCCAAGAGGCATGTTGTATGGATGTCGTGTCCGCAGGCGTGCATGACCCCGGGATTCTCCGAGGCGTAGGATAGTTCCGTCTGCTCGGTGACGGGAAGGGCGTCAATGTCGGCCCGGAGCAAAAGGTGCGGCACTCGATCAGCGTCCGCCCCGGAATCAAGGCCGCCGTGATCCCCCTCGGCCTGCGGAAGGTCCGCCACGACTCCGTGCCCTCCGACTCCGGTTCGAGGTGTTATCCCCATATTGCGAAGCTCCGCGGCAATAAAACCAGCCGTCTCCTCCTCGCGGAACGAGAGCTCCGGATGGGCGTGCAGGTGACGCCGTCGGCTGGTCAGATACTCTTGAATGCCGCTCATGTAGGCCTGCAGTTCTTCTGCTGTAATCATCTGTGCTACCTCGGTCGTGGAAGTTTACGTGCTGTACCGCTATACTACCCCCAGTGGCCCGAAACGACAAATCACAGCGCGGCGCGAAGATCTTCGTTATCGACACCAATGTGCTCATTCACCGGCCGGATGCCATCCTCAGCTTCCACGACAACGAAGTGGTGGTGCCCCTGTGGGTGTTGGAAGAGCTGGACCATCTCAAGACCTTCAGCGACGAGCGCGGGCGTAACGCCCGGCACGCAATTCGCTTCTTGGATGCCGCCGGTCGGAAAGGCAGCCTTGCCAAGGGCGTCAAGATAGAGAACGGCAGCGTGCTCCGCGTCGTCATGCACCAGAGCTCCCGGGACGCGGGCTTCTTTCTGGAAGACAAACCGGACAACAAAATCATCCTTACCGCTTACCAGTTGCAGCAGGAGGGTAAACGCGTCTTCTTTGTCTCCAAGGATATCAACGCCCGGGTGAAGGCGACCGCCCTCGGTATTAAAGCCGTCGACTACGAGAAACAAAAGGTCAACATTGAAGAGCTCTACGCCGGACACTCCGAGACACAGATCAAAGACGACACCATTGAGCGCCTCGTAAGCGGCGGCAGCATTCCCTGGAGCGACAGCCTTCCACCGAATCACTTCATCTTCTTGCGCAGCAAGCAGTACGAGGACGGTGTTATTGGGCGCTTCAACAGCGCTGCGGGCACCCTTGATTACGTAGATCACAAGATGCCGTCGGTAGCGGGGATCCGCCCGCTGAATGCGGAGCAGCGCGCCGCTTTTGATCTGCTGCTCGACGATTCCGTGCAGCTCGTGAGCCTCGTCGGCAAAGCCGGAACCGGTAAAACCCTCCTTGCGATCGCGGCGGGGATCAGCAAGACCTTGGAGGAGAAGATCTACGCACGGGTGCTCGTAAGCCGACCGGTGATCCCTCTCGGAAAGGATATCGGCTACCTTCCCGGAGCGAAGAACGAGAAGCTTTCCCACTGGATGCAGCCGCTGTTCGACAATCTCGAGTTCATTCTTTCGGTGTACAAGCGCTCGAATGTTCGCTCCGTAGAGCAGCTCATGAACACGAATGCCGTGGAGCTCGAGGCGCTCTCGTACATCCGCGGTCGATCGCTGCCGCGGCAGTACATTATTGTGGACGAGGCGCAGAACCTCTCTCCTCATGAGATCAAAACAATTGTCTCCCGTGCCGGCGAGGGATCGAAGGTGGTCCTCACCGGAGATCCCTACCAGATCGACAGCCCCTATCTCGACTCCAGCTCGAACGGGCTTTCGTTTCTTGTTGAGACCTTCAAAGGTCAAGACATTTTCGGGCACGTGACGCTCACGCGCTCGGAGCGCAGCAAGCTCGCGGAATTGGCGGCGGAGCTGCTGTAGGGCGCAGCCGCCGCAGACGTCAGTTGCTTTGCGGGCACACCCGCGCTATAGTGCTTCTATACATGGATGAGCCTATTCAATGTCGAGTGTGTGATCGCCTCTTTGATCCGGGGCTCGACGTCTGTCCCTTCTGCGGAGCGGAGCGCCTGCCGGACACGACCTTCGAAGAGATCGTCGACGGGTCTTTCTCACGGCTGGCGGAAACGGCCAAAGGGTCGACCGGAGCACGGCTCGACGCCCTTCTCAATCGACTCGAGCTTCTCGAAGAAGATCTCGACGCCTTCCTTGCGGACGGAATCGGCAGCACTGCCGGAATCGACCGTTAAGAAACGCAGGTTTCCGTGCCGAAACAGAAATAGAGAGTAATAATGGTGTCACGAACGGCCGTGCAGCGTACAACAGTTGGGCTCGTCCTGTTTCTCCTGGTGAGCCTGTCCCTCTTCGGGGAAGCGGAGTTCTCGGGCCTGGACCTCGCTCCGGACAACCGCCTTTTGTTTCAGGCAACCGTGGATGCACCGGAACAGGGGCGGTACACGAGCCTCTTTCAGGCAAATGTCGGAACCGGCGATCGTCGGCAGATTAGCTTCTTCCCGGAGCAGATCCTCTTGCTGCGGGAGCAGCAACAACTACAGATACAGAACCGATTCGGTGTGTTTCGATCCCAAGACGGTCTGCGCAACTTCGCGTCGCTCTCCGAGTTCGGTTCCTTCACCGAAGGCCGGGATATTGATACGGGAAAGATCCGGCCGCTCAAGGCGTCTCCCGACGGCCGATTCCTGGTGTACACCGAGCCCAGCGGGGATGTCCGTGGCGACATCGTCCTGCAGGATTTGAGCCGGGAACGGGCGACTACGGTAGTCGAGGGGGTCGGGCTTACTATTGAGGGACCAAAGGTGTCATGGGCGCCGAGCTCGCGTTTCTTCATCTACGAGAAGAGCGGAGAGCTGTACTACTACTCCATTGATCAGTACGAGAACGACCGTGTCGTGGATGAGGATCTGCGTCGGCTGGGATCGGGAACGACAGCGAGCACCCGCTGGGGACGCGGCAACGAGCTCTATTACATTGATGATACCGTTGTGTACCGCGTTCTCGGAGTTGAGTTCTTCACCCGAACGCTCTACCGGGACTTCCTGCGGATCGGCACGGTCGTCGGGAAGATCCCCTTCTCCTTTGATCCCAACTTCGACTCCTTCTGGATATCCCCACGTGGGGACCGCATTCTATTGAACAAGGGTGGGCAGAACGTCTTTCTCTACACCCTACGCCGAAACGACTTCTCGTTTAGCGAATCCTCCAACGCCATGCCGTACCTCTATCTGCCTCGCGACACGACGGTAAGCTCGGTGGCGTGGAGCCGTGAGGGAACAATCACGCTACTGACCGGAAGCCTGGATCAAGGCGACCGAGCGTCGTCGATCTACCGCATGAAGTTGCAGGGTAGCGACTTCTCCTTTACCGAACGAGAGGCGGCAA
>CAYFQV010000006.1:19649-25953 GCA_964345195.1 uncultured Spirochaetaceae bacterium | reverse complement strand
CGCTACTATCAGTACGCCGCCGATTCGGGCTGGTCCGAAGTCGCGGAGACGCAGCTGCGCGATCCGTCCGTCTCCAACGACTCCTATCGGGTCTACGTGGAAACCATTGACTCCGGGAGTTACCGCAATATTGTCATGGTGCGCAACATGGAGGGCGTTTCGACGACGAGACTCTTCGATCCTCCCCAGCGCAGCTACGAGCCCTTCCCGGACGAGGAAGAAGCGGTTAACCTTGCGAACTTCTCTCATGGAAGCCGGATCCGCCGCAGGGAAGTATCCCTCGTCTTTAACGCCATCGACTCCGTGGAAGGCCTCACTCACATTCTCAACAGTCTCGCCGAGTACGAGATTAAAGCAACCTTCTTTCTAAACGGTGACTTCATTCGCCGGCATCCCGGGGCGGTACGGGAGATCGCTGATGAGGGTCATGAGCTGGGCTCGCTCTTTTACACCTACTTTGATATGACCGATCGCCGCTACGAGATAAATGCGGAGTTCATTCGGCAGGGGCTGGCCCGTAACGAGGATGAGTACTTCAACGCGACGGGAAAAGAGCTCTCGCTGCTCTGGCACGCGCCGTACTACTTTTCCAGTCCGGAGATCATCCGGGTCTCCCAGGAGCTCGGGTACAGCTATGTGGGGCGTGACGTCGATAGCTTGGACTGGGTACCCCGCCGAGATGAATCCGGGACCTCCCAACTGTACCGTCCCAGCGTTGAGCTGGTGGACCGCATCCTGGAGCGCAAGAAGCCAGGATCGATTATTGCAATGACGGTCGGCACGCCGGGTGTGGGCCGGGCCGGCGAACGAGGAGATTACCTGTTTCAATACTTGGATCTCCTCATAAATCGTCTCATAGAGCGAGGATACGACATGGTTCCCGTCTCCAGGTTGATCGAGCATGCTCAATAGCGGGCGTAACTGCGACGATCTTGAGAGTGGGAGCCATTTCACCATACATTTAGAGATGAGCATTCAAGAGTAGAGGGAGAAGCTTTTCGTATGAACCCCAACCCGATTAACGCCTATCGTCAGACGCGCGTGAAAACTGCCAGTCAGGGGAAGCTCATCGTGATGCTCTACGACGAGGCAATTCGTCAGATCGACACGGCCAAACAGCTACTCAGCGAGAACTCTCTGGCCTACGATCGTGTGAATGAGGCTATTGGTAAGACCCAAGACATTGTGACTGAGCTGACGGTATCCCTCGATCTCGAAGGTGGGGGCGAAATTGCCCAGAATCTCTTCCGGCTCTATCGCTTCTTCAACGAGCAGCTCGTTGCCGCTAACTTCAAGAAGGAAGTGCAGCCCCTCGAAAACGTGCGGTCCTTCATGGTGGAGTTGCGGGACGCATGGAAAGAGATCGCGGAGAAAGGAACCGGCCCCCAACGCGCCGGTTCCGGCGTCAACATATCGAGCTAATGCCACACTTCCAGCGCCTTCTCCATCAGGAACAGCGTGCACTCGACGAGTATGAACGGATACTCACCGCCATGCTGGATACCGCCGGGCACGACACCGACGACCTTCGCCCGCTGGGACAGAGCTTCGAAGAGGCGACGGCACGGATCGATGAAGCCACTCGCCGCGTGTCGACTTGTCACATGACGCTGGTTCGAGCGCTCGAGGATGCCCGAAGCGGTGCGGGGGCCGTCTCCGCGCAGATGCCGTCGGATGCGGACCTTTCGGCCGTCGATGAGCGGCGGCGTCGCCTTGCCGATACGGCTGCAGCACTTCGAGACTCGCTGTCACAACGTCGGGACCGCATGTCCGAAGAGCTCCGAAACGTCCGCCGACCCCGAAAACCCCGGTCGATCTACCGCGACGGCAACACGCCGAGCATGATCGACGTCTCCGGCTAAGGAGCAAGGCTTCGATTGCGCAGAAACCTGATTGTCCTCCGTCGCCGGCGCTACGTTTTGTCGCCGGCCTGCAGGCTGTGATATAACCGAAGCATGAAGTCCCCCCTATATCTTCTTGATGGGTACAGCATTGTCTTTCGCTCCTACTTCGTGTTCATCCGCAATCCCCTGCGCAATCCGAAAGGCCAAAACTCGTCCGCCGTGTTCGGTTTCTTCCGCAGCCTCTTCTATCTCTTCCGGGAGCGTAAGCCTGAGTACTTCGCGGTAATACAGGACTCCACGATCCCGACCTTCCGACATGAGCGCTACGAGGCCTACAAGGCGACCCGGGACGAGACCCCGCAGGACTTGACCGATCAAATCCCCATTATTGAAGAGATCTTGTCGGTCCTCGGGGTTCCAATGCTGCGTGCCGACGGCTACGAAGCGGACGATGTCATGGCAACGCTTGCCCGGCGTGCCGCCGCGGAAGATCGGCCCGTATACATTGTGTCGAGTGACAAGGACTTGCTGCAGCTCGTTGAAGAGCCGGTGCGGGTGCTCCGGCCGGAACAGGCCGGCTTCCGCGAGCTTCTGCGCGAGCAGGTCTACGAGGACTGGGGCGTCTATCCCGAGCAGGTGCGCGATTATCTGGCACTTGTCGGGGACACTTCGGACAACGTTCCCGGCGTAAAGGGGATTGGTGCCAAGACCGCGGCCAAGCTGCTGAACAGCTTTCGGGACCTGGATGAACTGTACGCCGGCTTGGATCGGATCTCCTCCAAGAGTCAGCGCGCTAAGCTCGAGGAGAACCGGGAAAACGCCTTTCTGAGCCGTGAGCTCGTGAGCCTGGAGTACCAGGTGCCCCTCGACATTGGGCCGGCGGAGCTGGCGCTTCCGAACCTGGACTATCCCGCGGCGGTCCCCTACTTCATGGCGCAAGGCATGCGCAGCGTCGTTGAGGAGCTCGGTTTCGACCCGGACGCGTTCGCCGCTTCGCAGGAGAGCGCGTCGACCGAGTCGGAAGATCTGTTCGGCGGGGACTACCGCGGAAACGACGCCGCCGGTGCCGCCCTCGACACCCGCGGCTCCGGGACCCGCGGCGATTCCAAGACGGCGGCCGATCCCGGCTCGGTCGATCCGGGCACCGGCGCACCGCGGCGGGCCCCCGCATCTACCGAGACGCCGTCTGACCGTGAATCCACACGCGCAGCCGAGCCTGCGCCGCCGCCCCGTGCCGCCGAGCGCGGCAGCTACATCCTGGTCGAGGACATTGAGGGCGTGAAGGAGTGGGTGAGCCGGGCCCGGGAGCTCGGCGTCTACGCCTTGGACACCGAGACCGACAGTCTGGATCCCTTGGTTGCGCGACCCGTCGGGATATGCCTGGCCGTGCAAAGTGGTGAAGCCTGCTACATGGCGCTGCGAGGGCCGGACGGGCCGGTCCTGGATGAGGATGCCGTACGTGAGGCCCTGCGGCCACTTGTCTCGGATCCTGAGGCCCGCATGGTGGTGCAGAACGGCAAGTACGATTACAAGGTGCTCGCAAACTGGGGACTGCCCCCGGCGAAGCTCTGGTTTGATACCATGATTGCCGCGTGGCTCCTGGACACTACAAGCTCCTCCTACGGGATGGACCGTCTCGCCGAGGAGCAGCTCGCTTATAAGGCGGTCAGCTACAAAAGCCTCTTCCCGAACGCCAAACGCGGCGAGAGCCTGCCGAGTTTCGAGTCCGTTGCTCTCGAAACCGCGGCGGATTACGCCGCGGAAGATGCAGATATTACCTTCCGCCTCTACGAGCACTTCGCGCCGCAGCTCGAGGAACGTGGATTTGCCCGGCTGTTCTACGACGTCGAGATGCCGCTGGTCCCCCTTCTTGCCGAGATGGAGCTCCGGGGCATTCCCCTGCAGAGCAATGTTCTGGCGAGCTACTCCGCCGAGCTCAGCGATCGGCTTGCGGCTCTGGAGAAGGAGATCTACGAGCTCGTGGGGCGGGAGTTCAACATTGCCTCCACGAAGCAGCTGCAGCAGATCCTCTTCGAGGAGCGCAAACTCCAACCTATCCGAAAGACCAAGACGGGATACTCCACCGACGTCTCGGTGCTGCAGGTTCTCGCAAAGGAAGATCCCGTGCCGGACCGGGTACTGCAGCATCGAAATCTATCAAAGCTCAAGTCCACCTATGTCGATGCCCTGCCGAAGCTGGTGAATCCTCGCACCGGCCGCCTGCACACCAACTTCAGCCAAACCGGCACCGCCACCGGCCGCATGTCGAGTCGCGATCCGAACCTACAGAATATTCCGATTCGAGATGAAGAGGGCCGCCGCATTCGCAGCGCGTTCGTGCCGGGGAACGGACAGCTCTTCGTCAGCGCCGACTACGCCCAGATCGAGCTCGTGGTGCTCGCGCATCTGTCCCAGGATCCCGGCTTGCTTGCGGCCTTCCGGGAGCAGAAGGACGTACACCGGGAAACCGGTGCGCTCATTTTCGGCGTGAGTCCGGATCAGGTTAGCACCGAGCAGCGGAGGATCGCCAAGACCATAAACTTCGGCGTCATGTACGGCATGTCCGCCTTTCGCCTGGCCCGAGACCTCGAAATCCCCCGGGCGGATGCAGATGCCTTCATGGAGGCGTATTTCGGCACCTACACCGGTATCAAGAGCTTTATCGACAAGACCGTCCGAGAGGCCGAGGAGCAGGGCTACGTGCGCACGCTCCTCGGCCGGGAGCGGCCCCTGCCGGACATTAGCAGTCGCAATCGCAACGTCAAACAGGGTGCCGAGCGCATTGCCGTGAACACGCCGATCCAGGGCACCGCCGCCGATATTGTCAAGTTGGCCATGTTGAACATTGACCGGCGCCTCCGGGAGGAAGCGCGGCATGCCCGGATCCTTCTACAGGTTCACGACGAGCTCATCCTGGAAGTCCCTGAAGAGGAAGTTGACGATGTGTCTATCGCTGTCGAGGAGGAGATGACCGGCGCCGTCGATCTCTCCGTACCCTTGCGTGTCTCCGTCGAGGTCGGCTCGAGCTGGGGGGATTTCCACACGTGATCGTCGGAGTCGCGGGCAGATACTGCGCCGGGAAGAACGCAGTCACCGGCATTCTCGAAGAGCACGGCTACGTTGTTATCGAGGTCGACAAGCTTGGCCACCGCGCGCTGGAAGAGCGAAAGGACGCTGTGGTCGAGCGCTTCGGCATCGACATCCTCCGGCCGGTCGAGCCCTCCACCCCGGACACGCCGGACATACCGGACACGGGAGACACCGTCATTGACCGCCGGCGCCTCGGCGCGAAGGTTTTCACGGATGATCAGGCCCGTCGTGACCTCGAAGCTCTCGTTCATCCTGTCATGATAGAGTGGGTTCGGGAGTTCATTCGCGATTTATCGGGAGCACCCGGAGTCATTAACGCCGCGATTCTCTTCGAGATGGGCCTGCACCGTGACTGTGATCGGGTTGTCTGGGTCACTGCGCCGCTTCTCACGCGGATACGCCGCGCCCGCCGTCGGGACGGCTTATCCCTCGGCGCCGTTGTGAGGCGTTTATGGGCGCAACGACGAGTTCGCCCTCAACAATCCTCGGGGAATGTCGAAATTCAAACTGTGGAGAACCGAGGCTCCCGGAAGGCTCTCGAAGAACAATTACGCGCACACGGGCTCGTCTCGTGACGGTCCCAGAATGAGTTGATGCCATGGAACAACACCGAACGCTACTGATTATCGTGTCCGTAACCCTCTTTGTCGCCGTGGTCATCGGCGTTGGTCTCGCATTACTCTATCCCGAAGCGAGCGGCGAAAGTGATCAACAGCTAGCGGCAAGCGACGGTCGCTCCTTCGATCCGATCGAGTACATCCGTGAACCCGAACCCGAGGAACCCGAGCTGCAGGTGAGCGGAGACGACGAAGAGAATGACGATGTCATTGTCGTCTACGGTGAGCGGGAAGACGAAGGCAAAGACGCCGACGCTGCGCCGGAGGTAACGGCCGCTGATGACGCAGCTGCCTCTGGGGACGCGGCTGCCGCCGATCAAGAACCCGCCGCTGCTGTCGTGCGGAAGCCTCGAGAACCCGCGAAGGAGTTGGGCGAGCCCACTCCCCCATCCGAACCGGAACGCAAACCCGCTCCAGCACCGGAACCTGAGCTCGAGCCCGAGCCGGAATATCGGCGCGTCACCGAATACTGGATCCAAGTAATCTCATCTCCCAGACGCGATCGCGTCGAGCAGGCGAAGGATCGGCTTGAGACCCAAGAGCTCGGTGGGCGCATTACTGCCAAGCACATTGACGGTGACACCTTCTACCGGCTGCGGGTCGGGCCCTACAACAACAAGAACGAGGCTGAGAAGTTTCTCGGATGGATCTCGGACATTGACGGCTTTGCCGAGAGCTACATATCCGAGGTGTACCCGCTCAAACGCGTTTCCAACTAACTACGTTCATTCCCCGCCGGCGCGGCGGGGTGTT
>CAYFQV010000006.1:0-19549 GCA_964345195.1 uncultured Spirochaetaceae bacterium | reverse complement strand
CTCAAACGCGTTTCCAACTAACTACGTTCATTCCCCGCCGGCGCGGCGGGGTGTTTCGGTCTCCTGCCCTGCCTCGGGTGCCGGTGCGTCGCCTAAACGCTCGGGGACTCGCGAGGACGGCGCCGCCCCGTCACCCGGTCGCGGGCAGCGGCCGATCGCCCGGGGCCGCGGCGGCGAGGCCTGAGCGTCGTTCGTGCTTGCTGGGGAAGAGCTTCGGTGAGGGGTGGGTTGCGTTCATTCCCCGCCGGCGCGGTGGGGTGTTGTCCCACAGCCACCCCGCCTCGCGGGCCAGTACGAGCGCTTGCCGCTTCGAAGACTCAGAGAGCGCGCTCGCCCTGTCCCGCGGGCAGAGGGGTGCGGCGCCCAATCGCCCGGGGCCGCGGCGGCGAGGCCTGGCCGGCGGGCAGGGGGGTGCAGCGCCCAATCGCCCAAGCGCCGGGGGGCGAAGGGGCGCGGGGGCTCATTTGTGGATGTAATCCGCGGGTGCGTTGTAGATCTTGCTTGCCGGCGGGACCGACTTGGTGATCCAGACGTTCCCGCCGATGATCGAGCCGCGGCCAATGCTTGTGTTACCGCCGAGAATCGTGGCTCCCGCGTAGATGGTCACATCGTCCTCAATGGTGGGGTGACGCTTGGTGTCGAGTTGTCGTTTGGAGACGCTCAGGGCCCCAAGGGTGACGCCCTGGTAGATTTTCACGTGCTTGCCGATCTGAGTGGTCTCGCCAATGACCACGCCGGTTGCGTGATCAATGAAGAAGTAGTCGCCGATTTCGGCGCCGGGATGTATGTCGATGCCGGTTTTGCCGTGGATGTGCTCGGACATCATCCGGGGAATGAGTGGGATGCGGCGCAGCCAGATGTCGTGAGCAATGCGGTGGACGAGGATTGCCTCAACTCCTGGGTAGGCGAGGATCACTTCATCATGGCTGCGGGCGGCGGGATCGCCTTCGAAGGCGGCTTCCACATCCAGTTTGATGCGGCGGCGGATCTCCGGGATGCAGTCAATGATCTCGAAGGTCAGGATCTCGGCTTGATCCATGGCTTCGAGCCGGGCGGCTTCGGTCTCCTTGCAGTATCCGCCGCTTTCGGGGTCTTCGAGGCGCTGTTTGAAGCAGAGGCTCTTGAAGATCTCACTCTGTAGCGCCCGGACCAGGCGGTTTACGGTTTCGCCGGTGACGAAGCGGAGATTGGTCTCGCGCAGTGCATCTGCGGACTTGTAGCCAGGGAAGATCAGTGACTCCAGGTCGGCAATAATGCGAACAACGCTCTCCATCGAAGGCAGGTTGGGACCGTTGATATGGTTGATACCGCCTATGGACGCGTATGAGTGAACGATCTGGTCGACGAGGCGATCTATGGAACGTGGCACAGGGGTAGTATCGGCCTCGAGCCTACCCTTCTGTCAAGTCCGCTGCACCGTGGCCGGCCGTTGGCGCTGTGCCGGAGGCTCTTTTTCATGTCGTGCGTATCCGGCAAAGCGGCCGAGGACCACGCCGGCGGACTCGGGATGAGAGATGTCGTAGTGCCATTTGAGGTCAAAGAGGTGTAGCGGGTCGTCCGTAGCATGCGGGTTAACCGTCAGACTGTGGAAGATCGTTGCATACCTATCCCGTGCCCGCTGCAGCTCGACTCCGAAGCGGTCGGCGATTTTCGGTACCCGGAAGTCCGACACGGTGAGCACATCCGCCCGGCGGAAGCGCTCACGCTCGAGCATGCGCAGTGCCTCCCGCAGTGCCGGACGCAGGTCCGTGCCGCCGTGGAAGCTGTGCGCCAAAAAGTCTGATAGGGCGGGAAGCTCCCGCGGCAGATCCGAGATCTCCAGGGTACGTATCTCTGTGGAGAAGGAGATGAGGTAGCAGCGTCTTCCTTCCCGAACAGCCATCTGCGAAACGGCGAGGGAGATCGCCTTCGCGACGCGCTCGGGGCTGCCGGCCATGGAGCCGCTGGTATCAATGCAGACAATGACCGGGCCGCGCTGTCGCGCGACCAGATGCTCCACCTGCTCGGTCCGTCGAGATATGTCAATGTGCTCGTCCAGGCGCCGGTAATGAAGACTCAGTAGCTCGTCGTCGGCGAAGCGTTTGGTGAAGGCAAGCTCGGTATCGGGATCGCTGAGGAGCGCGGCTTCCGAGGGGAGCATGCTTTCCACGGCATGGCCCATGCGAATGCCTTCCACCTCGCTGCGCCCGAGGACTTCGGCGTGTATCGCCCGCTCCTCGATTTCTCGCTCTTCACTGACGGTCTCATACTCCGGCTCGGCGTGGAGCCCCCGGCCGAGGACCTTTGCGAGGGCGGTGATGGTCGGGTCGTCTCGCAGCAGTCCGGCTGCCTCCTCGAGGGTGCCCCATTCCATCTCTTGCCAAGCTCCGTGGAGAAGATCCCAGAAGCCGCCGGCAAATCCGAAGAGGTCGCGGACTCGGCGCCGCCGTTCCTCCGCCTCCGCGAGATCACGCTGCAGTTGAACCAAGAAGCGGCGAAGCCCGCGCAGCAGCGCTCGCTCCTCCGTACGGCGGCGGTGCTCCGCGAAATGGAGGGCCCAGGCTTGAACAAACGCGGCACGGGCCGCGGCGTGCTGTTTCGCACTGATGCCGTCCGCCGCGGGGGCGTTTAGACGACGGGCGAAGTGGTCCCATAGCGCGCGGCGGGCGGGATAGCGGCGCCGCACAGTCTCGAGGGCGGCGTTGAGCTGCGCAGCCTCCGGGCTTAAAGCCGGGCTCACGGCGTCCGCTGAGCTGCGCCGCCGCAGCTCCACAAGCAGTCGCTCTTCCTCGTCGAGCTCGGCAATGGCTGTGCTGCGCGCCCACTCCTCGGCCAGCCAGTGTACCACCCTGTGTGCGGCCGCCTCGGCGAGCTCCGGATCGCCGCGGGTGGTCTCGCCGAGATCGGCGTGCTGCAAAACGGTATCCAAGCTCCGAGCGAGGCGCTTGAGTCCCGGCTCATCCGCGTGGGCGACCGGCGGCGCGGGCCGTTCCGCGTGCTCCGCGTAGAAGTGGGCGAAGGCGCGGTCCTCGAGGAGCTCTCTAATGCGGCGGGGCAGGGTATCGTCGTGGCGATAGCGGCAAATGTGCACCGTGACGTTTCCCGGGTCGAGCTATGGCTCGATGTCGATTTCGCTTTGCGTCTTCGCGATCGCCTCTCGGAGACGGCGTAGCTGGCCGGCGGCGCTATCCAGTGATGCGTAGGCTGACTCCGCGTAGGAGCGGTGCACGAACAGATGCGTCGCCGCCTCGTCGTGCGCCTGTTGCCGCGCGGTCTCCGCCGTCTGAATGGCTGAGCGTGCGTCTGCATCCATCTTCTGCAGGCGATGAAGCCACTCCCGCCGCTCCTCGTCCGACGGTGACCGGACCACGGCCACCGTGTCGACACGTTCTCGCGTCTCCACGGGGTAGCTCGTCTGCGCCGCGGAGTCATCCGCCTGGTCCGAAAAGGCAAGGCGCCATCCCTCCAAGCGAGCCTCCGTGCGGATGGTCTCCTCGAGCTCTCCGTCGGCGTCGTAGAGGAAGATCTCAATGGGCTCCCAGCCGGTGTCGGAGTCGGCCTGCCGGTCTTGCAGCGCCTCCAGATCTCCGTGCCACAGGAGTGCGAGCTCCGCATCCGAATACTCCTGAATGCGTACGTACTCGCGACGATACGGCACGGCCTCCTGTCGGCGCTCCTCACCATGCTCGACCAGCGCCGCGTGCATCTCTCTCCGCAGGCTTCCCAGGGCTGCGGCTACCCGTCGGGGGTGAATGGCTTCGTTCGGGCGTGCGTGGGCCAGGGCTTCTTCAAGAAGGCGTCGGATCTCCGAGCGATGCGCCCGGGTGTTCCAGAGACAGTGTTGCAGGAGTAGAAGGTCCAGGAGATCGATGTAATCACGCCCGTTGAGAAAGGCGGACGCTCGCAGCACCCTCATGGCCTTCTTCCAGCGCCGATCGGAGATGTAGATCGGGGAGGAGCCGCTTTCCTCTCGTTCTCGGTTGACCGCGGCTAGGCGGTGACGGAGGTGGCTAAGTGCGGAGAGGATCGGCTCAGGCGTGCGGACCGATGATAGCGCGCGCTGCCATTCCGCGAACTCTTCTTCGCGAACCTTCGTGGGTTCCGGGACCGGATCACGGTAGGCATCCTCGACGTCCAACAGCATGCGGCGAAAGGCTTCATCGTCCTGTACGGGCTTCAATTCCAGCCGCAGCAGGAACCGGTCCCAGAATGCTTGCACCGTGGCATCATCCTCGGGTAACTCATTCGCCGCCGCCAGCAGGCCCTTCATGGGAATGTGGACTTCACGGCTGCCGTTGCGGAAGGTCCGCTCGTTGAGCGCGGTGAGAAGTGCGTTTTGAATGGGTGGACCGGCTTTCCAGATTTCGTCGAGGAAGACGATGTCTGCGTCGGGCAGGTAGTTGCGGGTGATACGCTCGTAGGTGTCGTCGTTCTTCAGGCGCTGAATGGAGATCGGGCCGAAGATCTCTTCCGGTGTGCTAAAGCGGCCCATAAGGTATTCGAAGGAGCGGGCGCCCTGGAAACCGTACTTGATCCGGCGCGCCACGAGGCTCTTGGCTACTCCCGGTGGACCGAGGAAGAAGATGCTCTCCCCGGCAACGGTGGCCAGGAATCCGAGGCGGATCGCCTCATGACGCTCTTCAACCCCGTCCTCCATGGCGGCGAGGAGCTCGCCGATGCGCTGAGGTCGTGGGGCGGCTGTTTCCGCCGCCGTCGTGGCCATGGCTGGTATTCTTCCCACGCGTCGGCCCCGTGTCAAGAAAGCCGCCGGTGTATTACACTGCCGCCATGAACAACGGAGGCTCGAGTGAAGACGATCCCGGCGGTCTCGGTGCTGTCGATGCGCATCTCGGCTGGCGCGAAACCGATCGGCGACGGCTCTTAGACGGTAAGATTTTCGAGCTGCACGAAGTCGGTCGGCGCTCGCGGGATGGCCGGGAGGGTCGCTTCGTACTGGTGGAGTCACCCGACTGGGCCAACGTCATTTGCCCGGTCGAGGACGAAAGCGGGCGGCAGTGCTTCCTCATGGTGCGGCAGTTTCGTCAGGGTTCGAACAGCGTCACCATGGAGTTTCCAGGCGGCATTATAGATGAAGGAGAAGCGCCGGCGGACGCCGCCCGGCGCGAGCTGGTGGAAGAGACCGGTTACGTTCCGGAGCGCATGGAGCTCATCGGCACGGTGAATCCCAACCCCGCCTTCATGAGTAATACCGCCTACACCTTCATTGCCCATGGGGCCCACCCTCGGCATGACCGCTCGTTAGATCCCAACGAGATAATGGATACCCATCTCGTGCCGGTGCGGGAGATTCTCCATGCACCGCATCCGGAGTTTCATGTGCACGCGATCATGGTGACGGCTATCTTTTGGTACGAGCGTTGGTTGGAAAAACAAGAAGGTTCCGGCAGGCAGTAGCCGCCGATTCGAGAGGGCCGGTGAAAAGGCGCCGACGGGAATCGAACCCGTGAATAAAGGTTTTGCAGACCTCTCCCTTACCACTTGGGTACGGCGCCGTTTTTTGGATTCCTGGACAGAATACTAACAAGCACGCGACGCTGTCTACCGGGGTCGTGCGGCCCGCGGCCCGCGGTTCGCGGCCCGCGGTTCGCGCGCCGCGGGCTCAAACGGCACGCTCGAACGGATGCGCCGAGCGCCGAATGGGTATATAGTGCAGGGATCATGCAGCAGCTGTCACGCGGAAAGAAAGTAGGCTACGGAATCGGGGATCTGGGCGGCAACCTCTTCTTCACCATGATGGGGTTCTACCTCCTGTTCTACTTTACGGATGTCGTGGGCATTGCCGCCGGTCTCGGTGGCACGGCGATCATGATCGGGAAGGTCTGGGATGCGGTGACGGATCCCGCGGTCGGCTACCTCTCCGACCGCACACGCTCGCGCTGGGGGCGCAGACGGCCCTACATGACCGTCGGCGCGCTCGTGTTGTTTCTGGGGATGATTCTGCTGTTCACCCCCTACGGCTTGAGCAGCGAGATCGGTCTGTTCATCATTGCCACGCTTAGCTACTGCATTGTGAACACCGCCTACACCCTGGTGAACATCCCGTACGGCGCCCTGACGCCGGAGCTCACCGACGACTACTACGAGCGCACGGTCCTCAACGGCTTTCGGATGAGCTTTGCCGTCGTTGGAACCTTCGTCGGCGTTGCGGTCGTGCTGCCGCTGGTTAACTTCTTCGGCGGCGGGCGGATAGCCTGGACGGCCATGGGCGCGGTAACCGGCGGCATTATGGCCGTCACGACGCTGATCGTTGTCTTCTCGGTTCGGGAGCATCCGAAGCCCCGACTCCAGAGGCAGGAGCAGGTCTTCAAGTCATATATGCAAGTCCTCTCCATGCCCGTGTTCCTCACCGCGCTCATCCCCTGGACACTCCATATGACCGGGGTGAACGTGCTGCAGACATCGCTACTGTATTACTTCCGCTACATCTACGGAGATGAAGGCGCCTTTCAGATTGCCCTGCCCATTCTCCTCGGTGCCGCCGTGCTCGCGATACCGATCTGGGTTCGGATCTCGAAACGCATTGGCAAGAAACTGAGTTACAACATTGGCATGGGCATCTTTGCCCTTGGCGTGCTGATCTTCTTTCTCGTCGGGCACCGCAGCGGTGTGCAGTTCAGCTACGTTCTCATGTTCCTGGCCGGCTTGGGATTTGCCACCCACTACGTCATGCCGTTCTCCATTGTCCCGGATGTGGTTGAGTGGGACTACGCCGAGCGTGGCGTGCGGCGGGAAGGGGTCTTCTACGGCATGTGGACCTTCTCGAGTAAGATCGGCCAGGCCGTGGGGATTGCGCTCAGCGGATGGGTACTCACAATATTCGGCTATCAGGAGAGCGTAGCGGGAGTACCGGCGGCCACGCAGTCGGAAAGCGCCATGCTCGGCATTCGGCTGCTCACCGGCCCCTTCCCGGCGTTCTTCTTCATTGCCGGGGTGGTAGTCTTGAGCTTCTTTCCCATTACGAACCGGAAGTATCAGGAGATCATGGAGCAGGTGCGCCGGCGGGAACAGGAGGCCGAAGCCACGGATCACGACTCAACCGGAAGCCCCGAAGACCATATTTAGAGCCGCGGGGCTGCCGGAACACCCGCAAGGGGTCTTAGCCGGTGATCCAACCCGCATTGGGATCTTCGTGCTCGTGGACATCATCCGTGCCGAAGAAAAGGCCCATCTCTCGGCTTGCGCTCTCGGAAGAGTCGGAGGCGTGGATAATGTTGTTCTGCGTGACCAGGGCGAAGTCACCGCGGATAGTGCCGGGAGCTGCTTCTTTGGGATTGGTGGCGCCGGCGAGCGCACGCATATAGCTGATGGCGTTCTCTCCGGCCACTACCATGGTCACGACCGGTCCGGACTGCATGTAGCTCACCAAGTCTTCGTAGAAGGGCTTGCCTTTGTGCTCTTGATACTGCTCCTCGCAGAGAGCTTGATCCATTTCGATCATCTTCAGGGCGACGATCTTGAGCCCCTTTCGCTCAATCCGTGAGAGCACCTCCCCCACAATACGGCGCTGCAGGACGCCCGGTTTGAGAAGGCAAAATGTTTGTTCGTATGCCACGTGAAACTCCTCTATTTCGCAGCTAAGTTTTTTGGACGATGAAGCCATCGTCGATTGGACAGGGCCAACCTCGACGCGCAGTGTACGGAAGGCGCCCCAACATTGCAACGCGCCAACGCGCCAACTCGCCCACGGGGCGAGGCGACAGCCACCTATTCTCACTGCGGCGCTCTATCGCTATTTTTATACATACAGGAGGTGACCACCATGTCCGTACAAGACGAGCTGGGCCAATCCGCCCTTCTCATAATCGATGTCCAAAACGACTTCTGTCCCGGCGGCAGCCTGGCAGTTCCCGGGGGAGATGAGGTGATCCCCGTCATAAACCGTATCTCCGGTCTGTTTCCCCACGTCGTGGCAACCAAGGACTGGCACCCCGGCGACCACGTGTCCTTTGCATCCGCGCATCCCGGCAAAGAGCCGATGGACACGCTCGAGTACAACGGAATGACCCAGATGCTGTGGCCCGACCACTGCGTGAAAGGCTCGCCCGGGGCGGAGTTTCACCCCGACCTCGACGTGCGGCCCGTAAACATCGTCCTCCATAAAGGCGCTAAAACCCATCTCGACTCGTACTCGGCGTTCTTCGAGAACGACAAGAGCACCGGCACCGGCCTCGAGAGCTACCTGCGCGGCCTCGGATTCAGCCGTGTCGTGATTGCCGGTCTCGCCGAGGACGTCTGTGTCTTCTTCACGGCCACGGATGCGGCACGTCTCGGCTTCTCGACCAGCGTCGTGACTGACGCAACACGCGGCGTCGACACGCCGGAGGGATCGGTGGACGCGGCACGAGATTCCATGCAGAGTGCCGGTGTGCGATTCGTTTCATCCGGTGATCTCGGAGTGTAATCCTATGATGATCCACAGCGGGCTTTTGACCGATCTCTACGAGCTGACCATGATGCAGGGCTACTACGAGTACCGGATGAATCCCCGCGTCGTGTTCGACATGTTCTTTCGCCGACAGCCCTTCGACGGCGGGTTCTCGGTCTTTGCCGGCTTGCAGGACCTCCTCACCGTGCTCGAGAACCTGCAGTTCTCCGACGAGGATATTGAGTATCTGGCAAGCCTCGGCATGTTTCACCGGGACTTTCTCGACTTTCTCAAGGAGTTTCGATTTCGTGGGGATGTGTACGCCGTGGATGAGGGCACCACCGTCTTTCCGCACGAGCCCCTTATTCGCGTGCATGCGAGCCTGATGGAGGCGCAGCTGATCGAGAGCGTCTTGCTCAACGTGATCAACTTCCAGACGCTCATTGCCACCAAGACCGCCCGAATCTTTCTGGCGGCAAATCACGGGAAGGTCGCCGAGTTCGGTCTGCGCCGGGCACAGGGGATCGATGGAGCCGTCTCCGCGAGCAGGGCGGCCTACATTGGCGGGGCCGGGGCAACATCGAATGTATATGCCGGAAAGCGCTTCAACATCCCGGTAACCGGCACCATGGCCCACTCCTGGGTGATGGCCTTCGACGACGAGCGGGAAGCCTTCGAGCGATTCGCCGACCTCTATCCGGATGCATCCGTACTCTTAATCGACACCTACGACACCCTCGACAGCGGGATCCAAAACGCGATTGCGATCGGCCGGCGTCTCAAGGAGCAGGGAAAGCCTTTCGGCGTGCGCCTGGACAGCGGGGATATAGAGTATCTCAGCATGCAGGTTCGCAGGGCTCTGGACGCAGCCGGGCTCACCGACGCAACTATTGCCGCCTCGAACGAGCTCAACGAGGACATTATCCATCAACTCGTTGCCGCGGAAACGCCCATTGATCTCTGGGGCGTCGGGACGCATATGGTGACCGGCGGATCACAATCCTCCTTCAGCGGCGTGTACAAGCTCGCCGCCAAAGAGGTTAACGGCGAGTTCCAGCCCGTCATGAAGGTATCGGACAACCCGGAAAAATCGACCAACCCCGGCATTAAGCAGGTTTATCGCTTTCTCGACCGCAAGGGATCGCCCATTGCCGATCTGATTGCCTTCGACGAGGACGGTATCGACAGTGAGCATGTCTACAACTTCCACCACCCCTACATGGACTACCGGCACTTCAGCATGAAGCCTCGTGGTCCCGTGGTGCCGCTGCTCAAACCGCGTATGAAGGATGGCGCGCGTGTCGGGGAACAGCCGAGCTTGGCACAAATGCAAGAACTGGCACGAAAGAACCTCGACGCTCTCGATCAGAGTTTCCGCCGCATCATCAACCCGCACATCTATAAGGTCTCGATCTCGGATACGGTAAAGAATGCCAAGAGCGCCACGCTGGAGAAGTACCTCGGCAGGCACAAGAACGAGGCATAGCGGCCGGTCACAGCGCCGCGGTGCGTTCGGCCAACCATGCTCTGACCGGTTCCTCGAGCTCTTCGGAAACGCTTCGATAGACGCGTTCGTTGTAAGCGTTCAGCCAGGCGCGCTCTCGGTCGGTCAACAGGCCGGGCTCGACGAGGCGCGTGTCTAGGTGGCACAGCGTGAGCGTTTCGAAGGCGTAGAACCGTCCGAAGAGGCTCGGCTCGGCTTCCCGTACGGAAACCAGGTTTTCGATCCGGATGCCGTATTCGCCTTCTCGGTACACTCCCGGCTCGTTGGAGACGACCATGCCGACCTGCAGCGGGACGAGCGCCGATTTCTTGGGTCCGATCCTCGGCGGTGTCTCATGCACGTTGAGGAAGCAGCCTACGCCGTGACCGGTACCGTGCCCATAGTCACGGCCCGCTTGCCACAGCGGCATCCGGGCAAGCGCGTCGAGCTGCAGTCCGGTGGTCCCCTCCGGGAACTGCGCCGTTGCCAGCGCAATGTGGCCCTTCAACACCAGCGTGTAGTCCTCTCGCATGATCGCGGTGACATCGCCGAAGGGTACAACCCGCGTAATGTCCGTCGTTCCGTGCCGATACTGACCGCCGGAGTCTACGAGGTATAGACCCTCGTTGCGCAGTTGCGCGTCGCTCTCCTCGGTGACGCGGTAGTGCACAATCGCGCCGTGACCTCGGTAAGCGGATATCGTTTGGAAGCTCTCGCCGACGAAGTCCGCCTGCTCGGCACGGAACTCTCCGAGCACCCCGGCGGCTTTGCCCTCGGTCACCAGCCCCGTGGGCACCGCCTGTTCCAACCAGTAGAGAAAGCGTTCCATGGCCACGGCATCCTTGCGCATTGCCAGGCGCATGCCGTCGAGCTCGGCGGAGTTCTTTCGCGCTTTCGCGGCGGAAATGGGGCTCGGCGCTTCCTTCACCGTCACGCCCTCGGGGATGCAGTTTCGCAGCGCCGGCGTCACCGCTTGCGGATCAATGCCTAGGGCTCGCCCCGGCGGGACCTCCGCGAGGCTGCGGCCAATGTCCCCGTAGGCTCGTAGGATGATCCCGTCGCTCTGCACACTTCGTTGCTCCGCGGTGTCGAGCTTGTCGGCGTCCACGCAGAGTACCGCGGCATCCGCGGTCACCAGTGCATACGCAAGGAACACCGGGTTGTAGGGAATGTCGCTCCCCCGCAGATTGAATAGCCAGGCCACCTCGTCCAGTGCCGGCACGAGCCAGCCGTCCAGCTGCTGCGCCCGTAGTTCCGCGCGGAGTTGATCCAACTTCTCGCTACGGCTCCTGCCCGCGTGCTCCTGCGGGACGGTGAACACCGGCTTCGAGGGAAGCTCCGGGCGATCCGGCCACACGCGCCCGAGCAGGTCCCGTGTCGCCTCTATTGTCAGACCCGCCTCCCGGAGCGTGGTCTCGGCACCGCGAAAGGCCGCCACGGAAATGCCGTCGGACCACACCCCGACGCGGCCCTCCGGCGGCAACACCGACGCCAGCCATGCCGGATAACTCGGCACCCCGGGCTCATCCATCTTGAACAGGCGGATACCCGTCCCGGCGAGGACCGACTCCGCCTCCAGGTAGTACCGCGAATCCGTCCAGAGGCCCGCGTCGTCGAGCGTCACGACCACCGTGCCCGCCGACCCGTGGAAGCCCGACAGCCACTGCCGCCCCTTGAAGCGCTCGGCCACGTACTCGCTCTGGTGCGGGTCGGCGCTTGGTACCACATAGGCGTGGAGCCCCTCGCGCCGGAGCTCCGCCCTGAGCGCCGTTAGGCGCCCGGGAACGCTCTCGATATCCGCCGAGTCTGCGTCATTACCTGCCGGGTTTGTGTTTCCGTGTCGCGCCGTATCGCCTTGTTGTGCGGCCATGGTGGTACCTCTCTTGCGGCTCAGTATAGGGATGTTGCCCTGCGCTCGCAATTCTTGAAGTATCCAGAAGCTTGTTGGTTCGGCGCGGGGCCTGATCCGAGGTATTTCCAGGCGGGGACGCGGCTTAGCGCGTCGGCAATTCGAGCGGGCCCGAAAATGGGTCGGGTTGCGCGTATACATCGATCCGAGGAGGAATTAGCCGGAATCTTCCAACAAGCTTCTAGAAACCTCATGGACAGCAGGCGCTAAGTGAAATACCCTAAATTTGTGTTTCAGCCTCAATCGTCAAGGCGCGAAAGCGTAGAAGCCTTTTGGCAGCGAACCGAAGCCGAGCTCGGGGAGACGGTTGAAGTCTACGGCATGGCCTACTGCATGTCCGGCTGCCTTCCCGGGGACGTCGGAATATGGGGTCTTGCCTTCGTGACCAACCGCGCCCTGTACTTCCACCACTTCCCCAAGAGAAACTGGTTTACGAGCCTTGTCACCCAAGATGCTTCCGCGGATGAGGAAGAGGTCAAACTCGAGGTGGACCGAGACAGCATTCGCCATGTTCAGGTTCACCGTGAACAATCCCTTTTCCGGCGCATCTTCGCCTACCAACCACCGGTGCTCGAGATTCAGTACCGTGATCACGCCGGCAATCCGGCGACCATGCGGCTCCGGCTCGACACAAATTTCCAGGGCTTCGAGCGGGTTCTCGCAGGCTTATAGGTAGATCTGCACCAGGCTGAACCCTTTTGTCCCACTCGTTTGGGTCGAAATGAAACAGTAACCCGGCGGTGGTGGGGCTGGCGAGCTCAGTCCATGCACGCCGTGATTCACCGTAATTCTATTAAATACAATAACTTATCTCTTTTTGCATCAAGCTTGGCACGCTTTGTGCTAAGACAGATGTGACAAAACCGTATTCCGACTCATACACGTCCGCGCACAGGAACTCGAATCGCGGAGCTAGAAAGGAGGATGCATTATGGCATCTAATAAGATTATCGGTATTGATCTTGGTACCACGAACTCGGTCGTCGCCGTCATGGACGGCGGTGATCCGGTTGTGATCCAGAACGCAGAGGGGCAACGGACCACGCCGTCCATCGTTGCGTATACACAGAAGGACGAACGGCTCATTGGTCAGCCCGCCCGGAACCAGATGGTAACGAATCCTCAGAACACGATCTCGTCCATCAAGCGCTTCATGGGACGCCGCTACAGCGAGGTTTCCCGCGAGATCGAGATCGTGCCCTACGAAGTGAGCGAGGGCGCCAATGGCGATGTTCGCGTCAAGGTCGAGGACAAGGAGTTTTCTCCGCCCGAGATTTCGGCGGCCGTCCTTCAGAAGATGAAGCAGACCGCGGAAGACTATCTCGGTGAGGAAGTCACTCAGGCGGTCATCACTGTTCCGGCCTACTTCAACGACAGTCAGCGGCAGGCCACCAAGGATGCGGGCCGGATTGCCGGGCTCGAGGTGAAGCGTATTGTCAACGAGCCGACCGCCGCGTCTCTTGCCTACGGCTTCGGTGAAGAAAGAAAAGAGCAGACGATCGCCGTCTACGACCTCGGCGGCGGGACCTTCGACATCTCGATTCTCGAGCTCGGGGACAACGTGTTCGAGGTTCGCGCCACCAACGGTGATACACACCTCGGCGGTGATAACTTCGATCAGCAGATCATCGACTGGCTCGTGAAGCAGTTCAAGGGCGACTACGGCATTGATCTCAGTCAGGACCGCATGGCGCTGCAACGCCTCAAGGAGGCGGCGGAAAATGCCAAGAAGGAGCTCTCGAGCGCCCAGAGTACGGATATCAATCTGCCCTTCATTACGGCGGATGCGAACGGACCGAAGCATCTGCAGTACAACTTGACCCGAGCCACCTTGGAGCAACTCATCAGTGATCTCGTCGAGCGGACTCGTGGACCGAGCGAACAGGCCATGAAGGATGCCGATGTGAGCGCGAGCGACATTGACGAGGTTATACTCGTCGGTGGCTCGACGCGGATTCCCATGGTGCAGAAAGTGGTCAAGGATCTCTTCGGTCGGGACCCGCACAAGGGTGTGAACCCGGATGAAGTGGTCGCCATGGGCGCGGCCATCCAGGGTGGAGTCCTCCAGGGCGATGTCAACGATGTGCTCTTGCTCGACGTTACGCCGCTTTCTCTCGGCATTGAAACCCTCGGGGGCGTGATGACGAAGCTCATTGAGCGCAACACCACTATCCCGACGAAGAAGAGTCAGGTCTTCTCGACCGCCGAGGACAATCAGACCGCGGTGACCGTGAAGGTCTACCAAGGCGAGCGCGAGATGGCGAGCCGGAACCGGCTTCTCGGCGAGTTCAATCTCGAGGGTATTCCGCCTGCACCGCGCGGTGTACCGCAGATCGAAGTCAGTTTCGATATAGATGCCAACGGCATTGTTCATGTGTCGGCCAAAGATCTCGGCACGGGCAAGGAGCAGCGCATCCGCATTGAGTCCTCCTCCGGGCTTAACGAGGATGAGATCAACCGCATGGTTACGGAGGCGGACCAACACGCCCAGGAAGACAAAGAGGCTCGCGAGCGCGCGGAGGCCCGAAACGAGGCCGACTCGCTGATCTACTCCACGGAGAAGTCACTCTCCGACTACGGTGACAAGATCGGCGAGAGCGAGAAGCAGCAGATCCAGAGCGCGATTGATGATCTCAAGGGCGTTCTCGATAGCGCGAGCGCCGAAGAGATCCGCTCGAGGATCGAAGCGCTGCAGAAGGCCTCTCATAACTTGGCGCAGAACATGTACCAGAACGCCGGCGGCCGGCAGGGCGGTGCCGGGGCCGGCGGCTTCCAAGAGGCCGAATTCAACCACGCCGCCGGTGGCTTCCAACAAGGCCCCAACGGTAATGGCGCAAACGGTGGTAACGGCGCCGCCGGCGCTTCCAATGATGATGTGGAGGACGCCGACTACGAGGTCGTCAACGAGGACAAGGAGTCCGGACGGAACTCCTAAGGGATCGCCGGCGCGGCTCGCGCCTCGCCGGCGCACCTCGCGCCGGGCCCATATATTGAAACCCCGCAGTGCTATCGCGCACCGCGGGGTTTTTTGTCTGTGAGAGTCTTTATGTCTCCGAGGAACCGTCGGTCGTGAAGCGGTAAACCGTGCTGTGTCGGAATTCTTCACCGGGCCGCAGAACGGCGGAGGGAAAGTCGGGTTTGTTGGGAGCGTCGGGAAAGTGCTGGGTCTCCAAACAGAGTGCCGCGTTCCGCGGCAGGCCGTCGGGCCCGCTGGAACGCTCGCGGATCCCGGCCAGCTTGTTTCCGGTGTAGAACTGAACCCCCGGCAGGGTTGTGGCCACATCCATGCGGCGGCCTGTAGCGGGGTCGACGACTTCGGCCACGGGCAGGAGCCCGTTCGTTTGGTCCGCTGCGCGATTATCCACGGCGCCGTCGACGACGAAGCAGTGATCGTAGCCGCCGTCGGTCTTGTCGATATCCGCAGCGACGCGTTTGCGCGTGCGAAAATCGAAGGGAGTGTCGGCAACGGGCGCAATTTCGCCGGTGGGGATAGTGGCTTCATCGACCGGGAGGTAGTGGGATGCGTGCAGCTTCACCTCATGGTCGAGTATGGTGCCGGTGCTCGCGGAGTTTCGGCCGGCGAGGTTCCAGTAGGAGTGGTTCGTCAGGTTCACGGGGGTCGGGGCGTCGCTGCGAGCGCTGTAGTCGATCCGGAGCTCTCCCGCCTCGTTGAGGCTGTAGCCTACCGAAACGGATAGAGTGCCGGGAAATCCCTCTTCTCCGTCGGGACTCGTGCGAGAGAACGTCACTCCCGCTCGGTCGCCGTCGCCGAACATTTCACCGCTCCACACGTAGCGGTCGAAGCCACGCAGGCCGCCGTGCAGCGTGTTCGGCCCGTTGTTTGCGTGAAGCCGGTGGGTCTTCCCCTTGAGCTTGAATTGTGCGTTGGCAATACGGTTGGCAAAGCGCCCGACGGTGGCGCCGAAGAAGGGATGCTTGCCTTCGTAGGATGCCAGATCGTCGAAGCCGAGGACAAGCTCATCCGCCTCGACGCCGGGAGCCGGCACCCGGACGGATTGGAGGATGGCCCCGTAGGCAATTGCAGCAATAGTGACGCCGGCGCTGTTCTCGATCAGAAAGCGCTCGACGTTGTGACCGTCGGCCGTGACGCCGAAGGCCTGTTTCGTGATGGTCACGGTTCGTGCCCCCTGTGCTAGCGACTAAATCAACGACGGACGTTTTACGTAATCATCAGCATGAAGCAGCATCTTCACATACTGAGCACGGCGATAGGCGAAGCGGTCGGGATTCTTGCTTGCGCTGAGTTTCCCGCGGAAGTCGTCGAGACTCTTGTAGCCCTTCTTATCCATCCACTCGTTGATCTCTTCGAGGATCTGCGGGATCACCTTCGGGCTGTTGCGATAGAGGGTGCTGACCACTTGGAACACGTCCGCGCCGGCCAGAAGAACCTCAACCGCCTCCCGGCCCCCGTGGATGCCGTTGGAGGTGCAGATGCTTCCATCTACTTTTCCGGAGAGAAGCCCCGTAAAGCGCAGCGGCAGCCGATGATCCTCCGGCACCGATAGGTTGAAGGGATAACGCATGTTCTCGTTCTCAATGTCGAAACTTGGATGGAACAGACGGTTGAACAGGACGAATCCGTCGATACCGGCTTTGTCCATCTTCTTGATGACGTCGAGGGGACTCGTGTAGAACTGGCTGATCTTTACGGAGACGGGAATGTTCACGGCCTTCTTCACGTCCGCCATGGACTGGAGTTGGGCCTCTTCGATCTCCTTTGCATCAGCGTCAAAGTCAACGGGTATGGAGAAGAAGTTGAGCTCCAGGCCGTCGACTCCGGTTTCCTCGAGCCGCTTGGACCAATCCACCCAGGTGTCGTGACTCAGTGCGTTCAAACTGGCAATGACGGGAATATCGACGGCTTCTTTGGCCTTCCGCACCCACATGAGGTGTTCTTGCGGACCGGAGTGCTCCATATCCGGGAAGATATCGGTCATCTCGGCGTGCCAATCATCGTACAATTCAATGTCTTCTTCCATCTTGTACTTCTCGAGCTGAATCTCTTCCTCGAACAGCGACTTGATGATAATGGCGCCGGCGCCAAGATCCGCGACGCGCTTGATCGACTTCATGTTCGCGGTCAAGCTGCAGGCACCCACCACCAGCGGGGATGGAAGATCAATGCCCATGTATGAGGACTGTAAGTTTGCCATGTATAGCTCCTTCGCATGCAAATGGCTGCGGCGCACGTGACCCCGGGTGGGAGTTCCCACAAGTCTACCCGCCTCCGCTATTCGAAATGTAACTGAACGTTTCCATCATAAAAGGGCGGGGGGCCCACGTCAACAAAGCGTCGCGCTTGTCCCGGCCGTCGGCTCTCGCGTATCATGCAGCTCTATAGTCCGGCGCCGCCAACGGGAGCAGATATGAGCACCAACGACCCGATCAGTTTCGAAAACCTTTCCTTTTTTTATGCCGATGTCGACGAAGACCAGCCCAACGCGCCTCCCGGCGAGGTGACCGAGGTGTTTCGCGATCTCAGCGTGACCATGCCTGCCGGAGTCGTTTCCCTGGTTGGGCAGAACGGAACCGGCAAGTCGACGTTTCTGCTTCTGGCCGGAGGAAGGCTCTTTCCGCAGGATGGGCGCGTTCTGCTCTTCGGCACGGACACCCGAGACTTTCGCAACGCCCCGACGGACCCTGAGCTCGAAGAGCAACGCAACCGCTTCGTCTCCTTCGTGTATCAAAACATGGAGTTTGAAACCGAAGCACCCGTCGGCGATCTCATGGAGTTCGTTTTGGAAAACGGTTTTCACGCGCAGCCGCCGACCGGCCTTCTGGAAGATGTGAAAACCGCCGTGCAGGTTCGCAATGTTCTGAACAAGCGCACGCAGGAGCTGAGTAAAGGCGAGCTCCAGCGGGTCATTGTAGGCTTCAGTCTCCTGTACGGCTCAAAGGCAATCATGCTTGATGAACCGGTCTTCGCCGTCGAGCCGGAGCGTCAGGAGCAGGTATTCGAGTTCCTCATGCACTACGCGAAGAGTTATGAAACCCCCATCTACTATTCGGCGCACAATCTCGACCTGACCAAGAACTACTCGGACTACCTCATGCTCTTTCACAAAAAAGGCTCGATCGAGCTCGGTCCCACGCAGGAGCTCTTCTCGAAAGAGCACGTGGAAGAAGCCTATCAAGTGCCCTGGGACATGCTTCACCGCAAAGAGTATATGTTTCGCGAGATGCTCGCAGGGCAGATGGCCGGTAAGAACCGAAGCGGGGATTCCGAGCGCGGAACCGACGGGAACGGCCCAGACGGGAACGATTCCAATGTCGATGCTAACGGGTCCGACGCCGATATTCCGTGAGTGCGAGTCCGCGTTCGAGCCGTGCGGAGGGCGGATCTACCTCGATTTGCTCGAGTCCTCAATAAGCTCTTTGAGGGTCTCGGTCAGTTGATCCAGCTCCCGCTCGTTGTAGGCGCGGACAAGTGACTGGAAGACCCGACTCAGGATTGGGAACGGCATGTCGTATTGGATGTAGTAGGTGAAGTCGGTCCCACCGCCCTTATTGGCAAAGTCCCAGCGGATCTTTCCAACAATCGCGCCGGTCATCTCGAAGACAATGCGGCTGTTCGGCCGGTATTCGAGGCTGTGCACGCTACCCCGGAAAGGCACCCCGAAGAAGCGATAGGTGTAATCACTGCGGCTTCCGCCGTTCAACAAGCGCTCAACGTTTTCGATCTTTGCCATGCTCGGCGAGATACGTACTTGGTTTTCCGGTCGGTCCATGAAGGTAAACACCTCCTTGACCGGCGCGTCGATCCATATAGTTCGTGACAATTCGGTCATACAGTGCGCCTCTTGCGCCTAGAGTGCCCCGGCTCGGCGTGCTCGTCAAGAACCGGCCATTCGGCTGCTTGTCGGGTTTCGGCCAAGGCTCTACAATCGCAATATATGCGCAGAACAAACATCCGGCGAATCATCTTGGTCCCGACAGCTCTTTCGTGCATCATCATCGCCTTTTTGTCTCTTGCTACCGCAATCGACTTCCTGCGAACACTCGTCATTTTGCAGTGGACCGGCTTCTTGCCGGCCATCTTGGTCATTTTGATATTGGCTCTCTCGGTAAGCGCGCTCGTCGTCGTGTTCGGCTTGTACTATTGGCTCGAAGCGACATTCTCCGAGCTCCACATGTGGTACCGGGCGACGCTTTCAGGCGTCGTGTTCTTTCCCCTTATGGTCCTTGCATCAATCGGCAAGATCGTTCGCTTTCTCGCGCTCGAGGGGCTCGGCTTCTGGCAAGTCGGACAGCTCATTGGGCCATACTCCCACATTGGTGTCTTTGGGGGCGCCGCCGGCTTCGCCGGGAGCCTAGTTGCTTTTCTTTTGTTACGGAGGCAACTGAGACGGGAGATACCCAGCTTTGGCCGCCGTAAACGTGGGAACGGCAAGCAGAACTCTGCCAAGCCGAACTCTGCCAAGCCGAACTCTGCCGAGCAGCATCCATCTCGGCAGCTCTCGTCCTGATACCGGCTCTGTACGCAGGTTCCTGGCAGCCACAATCAGCAGGGCGGCCCGTCGATCGGCAAACGCATTATGAGAGGCACAGGTCTGTAGCCTCGTAGTCTTTACAGTAAGACACGCACGGCAAAACAAGAACGAGCCTCGGAGAGTTCTCAACTTCGGATTGCATTCGCCCGACCCCGTGCGTGAGTTTTCGAGCGTTTGAGCTTGCCTTGACAACCGCCCGGCCTTTTCGTACCGTGATGGCCTACCGAAACGGGCTGTAGCGCAGGGGTTTAGCGCACTTGTCTGGGGGACAAGGGGTCGGC